>JAJDZM010000210.1 GCA_022824615.1 Candidatus Binatia bacterium
TATTACTGTATCCACATTCACTGTTCCCTGTGGATAACCACCCTGTAGGGGGTCAAACATGGAGAGTCTGCCACTTGGAGCAAAAACCACTCGCGCGAAAAGCCCGAATGCACCTTCCTACAGCCTCCAGGAGTGCCTTGAGGATACGCGGAAGGTCTTTCGTATTGAAAATCAGGTCGCAACAAGCCGGGAATCTATTGCCGAACACATTGCGCTGGCCCCTCAATCTGGGCCCTTTAATAGAAAGCTCAGCAGCTTACGCCAGTACGGCCTCCTCGAAGCTATCGGGAAAGATCTCCGGGTCAGCGATCTTTTCATCAGAATAGAACATGCGACGGGTGAGACGGAGCGTTGCCGAGCCCTACGTGAAGCTCTCGGCCGGCCAACAGTCTTCCAGCGATTACTTTCCCAATATGAACAGACCGGTCTCCCTTCAGATATCAATCTGACAAATCAGCTTATAATAAAACAGAGATTTACAAAGAAGAACGCAGAGGTGGTTTCCCGTGCGTTCCTGGACTCATCGCGTTTTGCCGGCTTGGGTCTTCTTCGTCCTCAAACAGCCTCCTCGCCTCTTCCGTCTCAGGCCCCTCATACATCGCCAGAAGAGGCATTGACTCTGGCTCCCCCCCTCCCCTCTCAGCCATCACCTCCTCCCTTTCAGATGATGACTGACGTTTCCTTGTGTAGACAGGAGATCCCACTTGGCACGGGCCGTCGAGCCGTCGTTGAATTACCCGAGGATATTAAACCTGAGGAAATCCAACGTCTGATGCGAATCTTGCAAGCCTTGGCCGACCCTATCGCCTAACAAGACGACCAACTCCGCTGGGCCAACCCGTCTTTACTTCATCGCTACTCCACTCTAGCTTCTGGTATGATATTTCAGTCTCCCGAATTCTACGGAGCATAACTGTGTCAACGGCTCAGACGAAAACTCCATCATACCAACTCGCGCCGAAAGCCTTACACTGGATTTCGAGCGCTTTCTTTGCCAATTTCTTCACACTCCTTTTAATTACGATCAGCTTGTCTCAATGGATCGTGCCGGCTTGGTTTTTGAGCGTCTTTTTACCGGTTTACTCGCCACCTTCAGCGGCCCTGGCCATTGCCATCTCACCGATTCTTTTTTGTCTGAACCTCTTTCTTTTGCGCTTTTCTCGACGCTTACCCACCCTTCCCATAGCGCTCCGGTTACCTCTCCAGATTTATTTTGCCTCGGCCTTTATCAGCGCCTTTTGCTTTGTTTTTCTCGTGTTGTGTGGAGTGTTATGGGCCCTCCTCTCTTTCCTCGTCGCCGTATGCGGCTTCTTCCTCCCCTTTCCAGAACTCCACCTGTCTCTGCAGCCCGCCCTGACATTGGGTTTCCAGCTTTTTGCGGGTGTGGGGCTCATTCTCATTACCAGCCTTTTCATCTACGGCTACCTTGGGGGCCAGCGCCAACTCCGCATATCCCAGAGAGAACTCTCTCTTGCCCATTGGCCAGCCACAAGTCCTCACATCACAATTGCGCATATCAGTGATCTCCATATTGGGACGAATCTCACCGCGCAGGAACTCGAAACCTACGTGCAGAAAGTCAATGAGCTACAGCCAGACCTCATTCTCCTGACCGGCGATATCCTAGACGCCAACCCTGCACATATTCCGGACTTCTTCCCGTACCTGAACGCACTCCACGCTCGACACGGGGTCTTTGCCTGCCTGGGTAATCATGATCGCTATGCGGGCGCGCATGCTGTTGCGGCTGGCTTAGCCGACTACACCCATATTACGCTTCTACGGGACCAGGTCGCCCATCTTGCCATTGCAGGCACAACACTCCATCTCATCGGTCTGGACGACCGCGGGAAGGATTGGGCCCGCGGACTCGATGCGGATGCCACCCTCACCCGTCTCAGAGCAGACATTCCGCGCCACGAGCCTACTATTTTATTGTCACACCGTCCCGACATTTTTCCCGCGGCCGCCAATTTCGGTATTGATCTCACCCTGTCCGGCCATACCCATGGCGGTCAATTCGCCCTGCCGTTCCAATCACATCAGTTCAATTTGGCCCGCTTTATTACCCGCTTTCCACGTGGCCAGTATACGCTCGGGAATTGTTTTCTGTATGTGAATCGAGGTTTGGGCGTCACAGGTCAGCGCATCCGTCTTTTTACTCCACGCGAAATTGCCCTCCTGACCTGTCGGGCCTGACCTACAGAGCTGACATGTCCGAACGCTTCCTTCTGCCAGGTCGAATATCGCGATTGTCCTACTTGACCCTCTGTACCCATTACTGCATCCTCAGGGGGTAACTCCGCCGAGGCCGCAATGTATCATCTCACCCGCTTTGTTGAATTTGAAGCGTCTCACCGCTATTGGAATCCCGACTTTTCAGAGGAAGAAAATTGGCGGCTCTTTGGCAAATGCGTCAGTCCGTACGGCCATGGGCATAATTATGTCCTGCGCGTGACCGTTTACGGCGAGAGCGATCCGCAAACCGGGATGGTGATCAATATCAAGGAACTCGACCGCTTCCTCAAAGAGATCACCGGCCAGTTTGACCATAAATTCATTAATCTCGACCATCCGGCCTTCAGTCGCCGCATTCCTACGACAGAAACTCTTGCAGCCTATATACGAGACTATCTCGAAGACCGGTTGCGTACAGAGCAGCCTACAGCGCGGCTCTTTCGCGTTCGTCTGTACGAAGAACCAACACTCTGGTCCGATGTGTCGGGCGGAGAGGGAATTACTATGGCCGCACTTACAAAATCGTTCAGCTTTAGCGCAGCGCACCGTCTCCACAGCCCACACTTATCCGACGAGCAGAATAGAGCAATCTTTGGCAAGTGTAATAATCTGCACGGCCATGGGCATAATTACGAATTAGAAGTGACCGTCACCGGCGCTATCGACCCACGGACAGGGATGGTTTTTGACCTGGTTGAACTGATGCAGGTTGTGCAAGAAGAGGTGATCGAGCGTTTTGATCATAAGCACCTCAACCGTGAGACAAAGGAATTTCACGACCTGAACCCCACAGGTGAAAACATTGTCCATGTTATTTGGAACCTGCTGCAACCACGTCTGGGCGCACACCTGTCACGGGTCGGGTTATGGGAAACCCCGAAGAATTTCTTTGAATATCATGGAGAGCACGCGTAAGAATCGCGTGTAAGGAATCCAGCATGTCATCACCCACGCTTCACGGACAGGTTGCCGTTATTACCGGTGCGAGTTCGGGCATAGGTCGCGCTACCGCCCTCGCCCTCGCCCAGGCTGGAGTGCAGGTCGTTCTCGCTGCCCGGACCCAGGCAACGTTGGACGGCGTTGTCCAAGAATGTGTCCAGTCCGGCGCCCGAGCTATTACGGTTCCTACCGATGTCACCAACGAACAAGCAATTGCCGCCCTGATGGATAGAGCCGTTCAAGAATGTGGACAGCTTGATATTCTGGTTACGAGCGCTGGAGGCGCAGCCTTTGGTCCCATCATGGAATCCCGCACCGAGGACTGGGACATGCTCATGAATGTCAATCTGCGCGGGACGTATCTCTGCTGTAAAAGCGCCCTCAAGCATATGCTGCCCCGAAAAAGCGGCCATATCCTCAACGTGTTGTCCATTGCCAGCCACATGATCCTCCCTGGCTCAACCGCCTATACCGCCTCCAAATTCGGTGCCCTCGGTCTGACGAAGGTCTTAGCGGCCGAAGTCCGTTCAGAAGGGATAAAAGTCACCGCGGTGATTCCCGGTGCGGTCGATACTCCTCTGTGGGACAAGAGCGGTGGAGACCTGGACCGGACAAAAATGCTGTCTCCGGGCGATGTGGCCGATGCCATGCTGAGCGTCATCGCCCAGCCGACCGGTATTCATACCGACGAGCTTCACCTCATGCCGCCCCTCGGCGTGCTGTAGTACCGGACAAGCGGTTTCTCGCGAACCTTCTGTTCCAATTCACCGCTACCTCTCGGATGGTGATGATCTTTCTGCGATGGTCCCACCAACTGACAAAGCGAGCGAATAGCAGCGCGATCACCGCCGTTATAGTTGCTGTTATCAGTACTTGAACAGCGAGCTGCCCAATCGTGATTTCCATATGTAAGCCCTCGTCTCTGTACAAAAAGCACTCAATTTGCGCTGTGGGTATCCTCGTCGGATCGATGGTACTAATGAGGGAAGCATGGCGGAGGGAGTGGGATTCGAACCCACGAGAGCCTTTTGGACTCTACCGATTTTCAAGACCGGCGCCTTCAACCGCTCGGCCATCCCTCCACGTGGCCGGTCTTACACGGCTTTCTTCGACTTTGAAAGGGGGTATGGAAAAGACGGCACAGAGGCTTGACGGCAACAACCCTCTTCAGCCTGCCGGCGAGTTATCGGGGCAAACCTTTCGTTCCTTAAAGCGCCACTGTCCGGCAACTTTCTCAATCTGGTCTTCATAACGTCCGGAAATCACGAGTTCCGTTTTTCCCTGTGCCGCGTGTGTCATGAGCAGATAGCTCTCTGCGGTAGCCGTGTCACCGTTGAGGTCAATCAGGATATTCATGACGCAGTGACGAGGCTGCGCGTCCCCAGTCCATTCTTTATAGCGCGCGGTAAAAGCCAACAGCTTCTCTGCCCCTTGCCATACACCGAGAATCGGGCTGTTAAACGTGCCATCCTCGGTAAAGCATTGCACCCAGTCTTCATAGCGTCCGGCGTCAATCGACAGACAATACCGCGTCATTAAATCTCGGATAGCCTCTTTATCTTCCAAAGCGTTCATGCCCCTACTCCTTTTGGTTCACTCTTTCATTGCGGTTCATCTCGCCTTCAGGATGATATTGATATCCTGTCCTGAACGTCGGACAAGAAGACGAACGGACGGATTTCCTTGTAAAGTTTTCTGCCGAAAGTCCGAGATATTGCGGATGAGTTCACCTTCCAGGGCCAGAATAACATCGCCGCGTTGCAGCGCTCCCTGGCCCTGAGCCGCATTTGTCACGAGCACCCCCTTCGCGGTCGGTAGCTGAAAATACTCTGCAAGTTCAGCGGTCAGATTCTGTACCTCAATACCCATGACCGTCGCGCTGATAGTCTGGAGAGGTGCGGGCAAACGCTGGCTGCTTTCCGTAAAGACATCCTGCGCAACGAAAATAGGCCGATCAAATCGGAGAGCCAGCGCAATGGCGTCGCTCGGGCGACTGTCGATCTCAACCGGCCGGTCGGTAAAGAGCAAATGAATCCGTGCAAAATACGTATTATTTTCGAGCGCACTCACTACAATCTTCTGAAACTCAACACCGATGTTTTCAAGGACATTTTTCATCAGGTCATGCGTCAAAGGACGGGGAGCAGGCGTCCCGGCCAGTGCCATAGCAATGGCCCGGGCTTCAAATGGACCAACCCAGATCGGGAGAAATCGCGCCGTCTCGGTGTCTGCAAGAATGACCACCGG
>JAJDZM010000176.1 GCA_022824615.1 Candidatus Binatia bacterium
TGGGAACTAATCGTTCTTGGGCTTTACGTTCCTGGCGCCGCCGTAACTGTCGCCACTCTCGGACGACCTCTTCGGCAATACGGGGGGACGCAGCCTGCTGCGTCCCCTACGCTAACGCCCGGATCACCTCATCCGACGTACATACCGTTGTCAGCCCTCCCAGGGCTGCGCCTAAAATCACCCCATGGGCTTCTTCGGTCGTCGCCGCACAGCAGTCTTCGGGAATGAAGATATGATAGCCACGGTCAGTCCCGTCCCGGGCCGTGCCCTCGACAACGCCATCCGTAGCGATACCGGTCAGCACCAAGTGGGTGCGCCCTTGGGAATTGAGAATGGCTTCCAGAGGACTGGCGTAAAAGGAACTCACCCGCGTTTTGGTAATCACCAAGTCTTCCGGCTCAGGGGTGAGGTCGGCATGGATGTCAGCTCCCCACGTCCCGTCCTGCAAGGCTTCCATTTGCTTGATCACCTGAAAGACCTTCACGTGCTCCAGTAAGTCGGAGTAATCCGACCGGTAGGCATGCCGCACATGGATGATCGGTACGTGAGCCGTCCTCCCCGCGGCAGCCAGGGCGCTGATATTTCCCAGGACGTTTTTTTCCTTAATAAGCCTGGGCATGGCCCCGCCTGTCAGGTGCCCGCCAAATTTGCCATCTTCATGCACAATATCGTTCTGGCAGTCCATTACCAGAATGGCCGTTTTCTCTTTTGGTAACGTGAGTTCACTCATGCGACTCTCCTCCTTTTTGCGCTCTCTAGTGTATCCGGCGCATGCACTTTCACTTCATATCCATAATCCGACAGTATCGAGTGATAGGTAGAATTCTTTATTTCTGTTTGATTGAGTACATAAAACCATGCTATTCAGCACTCATTATGTATACAAATAACACACAAAAATACATCCATTATGATTATTTTTAAGTGGAACGATGAGAAAAATGTGAAGTTGCAACGGGAGCGTGGCTTTAGCTTTGAAGAGTTGGTGGCGGCTCTCGAAGCTGGGGGCCTTCTTGCTGATATCCCTCACCCGAACCAACGGGCCTATCCACAACAGCGGATTCTTATCGTCAATATGAGCGACTATGCGTACGAAATTCCCTGTGTCCCTGACAACGACCATATTTTTCTTATCACCGCCTTTCCCAGTCGAAAGGCTACGCAACGCTATCTCAGAGGAAAGGGGCAGACATGAATAAGAACAAGTGGCGACCGGAAACGCAAGAAGCTGAGACCCAGATGATGAACGATCTTGATCCCGAAGAGCGGGCGGTCTTGGAGGCTCAGGCTGCTGAGGAATATACATTTCCCCCACCGGCTGGTGCAGAGGAAGTTCAGCGTTTCCGGACCATCGCTCGGAACACGCTGGCCAAGTCAGAACGTATTGGGCTACGCTTGACCAAGGCAGATTTGGAAGCCATCAAGGTCCGGGCTGCCAGGCAAGGGCTCGGCTATCAGACCCTCATCGCAAGCCTCGTCCACCAGTATGTCACCGGACAGCTTGCTCCACGAGATTAGAGCGTTCCGAGCAATCAGATTGACAGACCGGGACAACGGCTATCTAATCGCGGCTGATGAGAGAGCCAGGGTCCTTGGACGACCTCAAGAGCGAGGACGGGAGCGCAAACCGTAGCGAAGGCATCTTCTATGGCTGGCTGATTGTCGGCGTCCTGTTCTTTATCTCCATCATCGACGGGGGGTTCACCTATACCTTCTCGACATTTCTGAAGCCACTCACCCAGGAATTTGGCTGGTCGCGGGCCGAGACCGCCACGGCATTCTCCCTGTATTTGCTGGTTGCCGGCCTGGTCCTGCCCGCCTGGGGTTGGCTCATTGACCATGTTGGTGCCCGCTGGGTCTTTCTGCTGAGTGCCCTGATTGACGGCGTCGCCCTGTTCCTGCTCAGCGCCGTCAGCAGCTTGTCCGGCTTCTACGCCCTCTACCTGTTTTTAGGGGTCGGGCTGGCGGGCATCGGACCCATGCCCGTGGGGAAGGTCATTACCCAGTGGTTTGTGGACAAACGGGGGCTGGCGATGGGCATCGCCCTGGTCGGCGCGAGTGGCGGCGGGCTGGTGCTCGTCCCGCTGTGCGGTTTTTTGATCGCCGAGTTCAGCTGGCGGGTGGGCTATCAGATCCTGGCCGGCCTGTCCCTCTTCGGCATGCTGCCCCTGGTCTGGTTCTTTGTCGTTAACACCCCACAGGAAAAGGGCCTCAAACCCTTGGGACAGGATTATTCGAAAGTACGTCACACTCTGCTGGGACCCGAGCCGGAGCAGGACGTGCGGGACTGGACCCTCAGACAAGCACTGTCCACGTCAACCTTTTGGCGCTTAGGGGCCGCATTCTGCCTGGGGTTGATGGCGGGGGGAGCGGTGCATGCCCACCAGGTCGCCTTTTTTCAGGATGCCGGGTATAGCCTCGAGTTAGCTTCAACGATTACCGGCATCTCTTTGGGCATGAGCATGGCCGGGCGATTTCTGGCAGGCTGGGTCAGCGAACACATCCGCCACCCCCACGCCATCCTGGCCGGGTGTCTGTGCATGCAGGCGGCCGGCATCGGAGTGTTACTCTTTCTGGAAAGTCTCGGGTTTTGGGCGCTCACGCTGTTCGTGTCGCTCTTTGGACTCGGCTATGGCGGCATGATTGTGCTGTGGCCCTTGATCGTCGGACACGATTTTGGTCGGCAGGCTTTTGGGGCCATTGCCGGTGTACTGGGCACGTTGGGCCTGAGTATTGGCGGCGCGCTGGGCCCCATCATTGCCGGCGTTCTATACGATAACACCGGCAGTTATGACTGGGCGTTTCTGTCCTGTGTCGGTGCATTTCTGTTGGGTGCGGGGGCCGCAGCCGTAGCGCCGGAACCACAGGCGGTGTAGAGCAGTTTGCGGTTGCGTAGGGCTCCAGACAAGAGGAGCCCTCACCCTAGCCCTTGTATATTGACGTAGTAGGGGGAAGGAGAGGGGCAAAAATCAGAACTTCCGGTCAGGTTGTCACACCAAGATACACATACAAGATTGACGCGGCAAAGCTTGAAACGCTGCGGACAGCATGAAGTCTGCCCCACTTCTCAAGCAGTACTTGGGTTTCTTCTGAGGTGCGGTCGCGCGCTGGGTCAAGCAGCCGCTTGTTCGTCGGCATGATGCCTAAGAAAGTGAACGGCACGACGCTGAAGATGAGGCAAGCCCCCACGAACCATAGCCCTACCCCGCCGTTGATCGCGACCGCAACGCCTGCCAGTGTGGCGAGAAGCGCGAGAGAAGCCTGCATAGCTGCGGCGCGCTTATAGCTCGGTCCAAAAACAGGAGCGGCAAGTTCCGTTCCACATGCGAGGCGGGCCGGATGCTCCACCACAGTACCGTAAGTCGCCGCACCAGCAAAAATCGAGCAGGCAAGGATGGCGATAATTTCCAGAATTTCCATACTCGCCTCACAAGACGGCCTCCCAGGCCTGGCAGGTTTTAACCGGTGGCCCGCGGCCCCCGCAGCAACCGACCGGGCAACGCACCCGTGTGTTCGTTGTGACGCAAGACCGTCTCACCGTTCACGACTGTGGCCAGAAAACCATTCGCCTGTTGCTTGAGTCGCCGCGCGCCAGCCGGCAGATCATAGACGACTTCCGGCAACTGCGGCGCTACGGTCCGGGGATCAAAGATCACCGCATCGGCGTTCCAGCCCTCACGCAACAATCCTCGCCCTTTCAGGCCCCAGTGAGAGGCCGGAACGAAACTCAACTGTCGCACTGCCTCTTCCAACGTCAGCGCCCGCTTCTCCCGAACCCAATGACTGAGGACATGGGTCTGGAGCGACGAGTCCATGACCTGGGAGACGTGCGCACCGGAGTCGGAGAAAGTGATGACCGAGCGCGGGTGCCGCATCATCTCCAGCACATGATCTTGATTGTGGTTGACGAGCGGTTGCAGGAAAAACTGTTTCAGGCCCTTCTCCAAGGCCAGATCAATAAACACTTCGACCGGGTCTTGATTGCGCTCATCGGCAATCTCGGCGACTGAACGATACGGTGGAGTGGCAGAGTCCATGACAAACAGCCACTTGAAATTCGCCGCGCGCGGCTCTGCACCAATTCCCTTGTTCTGACCGCGCGGCCGTTGGCGGACGGCTTCAATCAGCTTCTGACGAGTTTCCGGATTCCGCAGCGCGGCTTCCTGGTCGGCTAAGGGGAGTTTTCTGATATCGCCCCACACCGGCAAGGTATCGAACGGCGTGGCCGTCTCGAATGACAGCACGACATTCAGCGGACGACTATGC
Source organism: Candidatus Binatia bacterium (assembly GCA_022824615.1). Taxonomy (GTDB): domain Bacteria; phylum Desulfobacterota; class Binatia; order Bin18; family Bin18; genus Bin18. The sequence goes on from JAJDZM010000176.1 coordinate 4,267, forward strand.
ACCTGAATGAACATCCGCCCGCCCGCCTCGGCGGTTTCATCGGCCAGGGTAAAGAACGGCTGCCACATATTTGGCGCCTGGCGGCTGCTGAACATGCCAAACGTGACCGGCACGCCGGTATCAACGGCGAGCACTTTAAGTCGGCCAAGATACTCATCAATCCGTTCAGGATCGAACCGGGCATCTTCGTTGGCAATTTCAAACACACCGGCGTTCATCTCACCCATGACGCCAACCAATTGGCGCACTTCCTCCCAGGTCGCCAGTCGGCTGGCGACCGGTTGACCGTCCGGCGTCTGATGGTTGTGGGTGCGTGAGGTACTCAGTCCAATAGCGCCCGCCTGAATCGCGACCCGCACCTCGCGCTGCATGGTTTCCATATCCGCGGGGCTCGCTTCTTGCGTAAATGCACGCTCCCCCATGACATGGGTGCGTAGCGCGGAGTGCCCGATATAGGCGGCATAGTTGATCCCCTTCGGGAGCGCATCAACCGCATCCAGGTATTCCGGGTAGGTGGTCCAACTCCACGGAATACCGGCTTCCATTGCTTCCGGGGCAATATCTTCTGCCCGTTCAAGGTTGCGCATCACCAACAGTTTGTCCTTCTCCGCACACGGAGCGAGAGAAAAACCGCAATTCCCCATCACCACACTGGTGACGCCGTGCCAGCAGGAACATGTCCCCAGCGGGTCCCAGAACACCTGGGCATCCATGTGGGTGTGCGCATCGACAAAGCCCGGAGTGACCACATGCCCCTCGGCATCGATCACCTCTTGGGCACTTTCGCGGATTCTGCCAATAGTCGCGATTTTTCCGTGGCTGATACCGACGTCAGCCTGGAAACGAGGGAGTCCTGAACCGTCGATAACCGTACCGTTTTTGATAAGCAGATCGTATTGCATCTTCCTTCTATAAACGAGGCGGAAGTTCGAAAGCAAGGCATGGAAAACCGACCGGATCTGACGTAGAGTATGCACAACGAAAAGCAAACAGTAAGGAGGGAAAGCTCATGTCGGAGTATACACTCATTTCAGCAGACTCACATTTTGTTGAGCCGCCCGGCATGTGGGCCGAGCGGATAGATAAGAAGTTTCGCGACCGCGCTCCTCGTACCGTCAAGGGGCTGAACGGTCGCGCCGGAGAATGGTTCGTGTGTGAAAATATCACCCCCATGTCTGTCGCCGGCTTCTTTGGCGCTGGCGTACCGTCGCCCGAACTTCCCGAGCACAATAAAAAGGGCTTTGATGAAGCGCCCAAAAGCGTCTGGGACCCCGCCTATCGGATTGCGGACCAGGATCGTGACGGCGTCCGGGCAGAGGTCATCTATACTTCTATGGGGATGCCACTGTTCGGCTTGGACGATGCGGAATTGCGCTATTCCTGCTTTCGTGCCTTTAACGACTGGGCCACCGAGTATTGCAGCTACGATTCGAAGCGCCTCGTCCCGTTGGGTCTGATTACGCTGGAAGACATTCCGTTGGCCGTGGACGAACTGCAACGCATCGCCAAGCAGGGCATGCGGGGCGCAATGATCTGGGCCGAACCGCCGGACGACCGTCCCTATAGTCATCCCGACTATGAGCCTTTCTGGGCTGCTGCCCAGGACCTGAATATGCCGCTCTCCCTCCACATTCTCACCGCCCGGAGTGGCACGGGCGCAAACCAGGCCAGCGGCAAGGGTTTCCTGTTGTCTCTGGCAACCCTCCATCACCAGATCGAGCGCTCGATTTCCGAGATGGTCTATGGCGGCGTGCTGGAGAAATTTCCCGGCCTGAAAATCGTCTCCGCGGAAAACGATGTCGGCTGGATGGCCTACCTCATGTACCGGCTCGACATCGTGCAACGCCGCTTGGGCGCACTCGGCAATATGGACCTGCCGAAGCGCGCCAGCGATTATGTCAAGCGTCAGGTGTACGCCACCTTTATCGCCGATCCGGTGTTTGTGGACTCGCTCCATCGCTACGGCCCGGACAACACCATGTGGTCATCCGACTACCCGCATACCGCGGCAACCTTTCCGCGCTCGCGAGAGATCGTCAACAAGCGGCTGGGCATGCTGCCCGACGAAGAACTGCGGAAAATCGTTCACGATACCGCCGCGCGCGTGTACGGCCTGGACTAAAGCAGAATCGTTATTGAGACCCACCATAGATAGACAAGGCTGAGGGTACGCTCTCGGCCTTTTTATAGTGAAGAGTGATAGAAAGAGGATGCCATGAAACTCTCACAGCCCCGTATCACCCCACTTCCAGCAGACGAATGGACAGACGAGCAACGGGCGGCCCTGGAGCCACGCTCTCGCGCCGGACACGTCTTTAACGTCGTTGGTACGCTGGCTCGACATTGGGAAGCCTCAAAGAAATTCCAGGTCTGGGCCTACCACATCATGGGCGAGACCTTGACTCTGGTCCCCAGAGAGCGCGAGTTATTGATCCTGCGTATCGGCTGGCTGTGCCAGGCCGAATACGAATGGGGCCAGCATGTGATTTTCGGCGGAGAAGCGGGGCTGACGGGCGCAGAAATCGCGCGAATCAAAGAGGGCCCGGACGCGGACGGCTGGGACCCGTTTGACGCCGCCCTGCTGCGCGCCGCAGACGAACTGCACGCAGAGGCATTTATCAGCAACGAAACCTGGACGGCCCTGAGCGAGCGCTATACGACCCAGCAACTCATGGACGTAGTTTTCACCGTCGGCCAGTACAATATGGTGTCCATGGCGCTCAACTCCTTCGGGGTGCAACTGGACAACGGCGTCAAAGGCTTCTAACGCTGTTCAGACGCTTCGGATAAGCGATCTTTCCCCGGATGGCCCGGACAGCGATCAATACCCATGATTTCCTTGCCCTGGACCTGGAAGTCGGACGGCACGACAATCGCATCCATGCCTTTGGTGCGGTGCGGTCGCGGAGTGGCAAGGCCCTGACGTTTCACAGCGGCGACCTAGATACGGCCCTGAAAAACCTGGACGCATTCGCCAAGGGGGCGGATTATCTGCTGGGCCATAATCTGCTCACGTTCGACCTGCCCCATCTGCGTACGGCGAAACCCGACCTGCGACTGTTGCGCCTGCCGGCGGTGGATACCTTGCGGCTCAATCCTCTGGCCTTCCCCCGCCATCCTTATCACCACTTGGTCAAGCACTATCAGGATGGGCAGCTTAAGCGCGGACGCGTCAACGACCCGGAGCTGGACGCCCGACTCTCCCTGGACGTTTTCAGCGACCAGCAAAAAGCGCTGAGTGAAGCGGACCCCGACTTGCTGACCGCCTGGCACTGGCTGACCAGCGCGGACGACACTGGGGCCGGCTTTGATGCTTTTTTTACGATCATACGAGGAGCGGCCCGACCTCCCCACGTCGATGCCTATAGAGCGATCCGTGATCGGCTCGCAGACACGACTTGTCTCACCCAAAGCCGCGCGGTGCTGCAAGAAGTCCTGGCGGATACGGCCGGTAACGGTTGGGGACTGTCCTATGCGCTGGCCTGGCTGTCGGTGGCCGGCGGGAACTCGGTCATGCCACCCTGGGTGCGGCATCAGTTCCCCGCAGCCGGTGTGCTGGTGCGTCGGTTGCGCGATACGGCCTGCACCAGTCCCGCCTGCGAGTGGTGTCGGGAACGGCACGACGCCCGCAAGGAACTGACCCGCTGGTTCGGGTTTGCCGACTTTCGTCCGGAACCCCACGACGAGGATGGCCGGCCCATGCAACAGGCCATTGTCGAAGCGATCATGGCTGGACAACACGTGCTGGGCATTTTACCGACCGGCACCGGCAAATCACTGTGCTATCAAATCCCGGCCCTGTCCCGGTACGACAAGACCGGTGCGTTGACTGTAGTCATTTCGCCGCTGGTGGCGCTCATGGCTGACCAAGTCGCCGGCTTGGAAACCCACGGCGTTGTGTCCAGTGTGACCATTAACGGTATGTTGTCCATGCCCGAGCGCGCCGCGGCCCTGGAACGGGTGCGCCTGGGCGATGCCAGCATCCTCATTGTTTCACCCGAGCAACTGCGCAGCCGAGCCGTGCGCCGAGTCCTGGACCAGCGCGATATCGGTACCTGGGTATTGGACGAGGCGCATTGTCTGTCACGCTGGGGCCACGACTTCCGGCCCGACTACCGCTACGTGGCCCGTTTTATCCGCGAGAAGACGCCCGACGGCCAAATAGTCTGCCTGACGGCAACCGCCAAACCCGATGTGCGGGAAGACATCCGCGTCCACTTCCGTGACAAGCTCGACGTTGATCTCATCGTCTTTGACGGCGGCGCCCGCCGTACCAACCTGGAATTTGAGGTCATGCCGACGACGGGCGGTGAGAAATTTGCCCATATCCACCAAATCCTGACCACGGACCTGCCGTCGAACACGCCCGGCGGCGCTATCGTCTACTGTGCAACACGCCCCCAAACCGAAAATATCGCTCAGTATCTGTGCGCCAAGAATATCAGTGCGGCCCACTTCCACGCCGGCCTGTTACCGGAGATCAAGAAGAATGTGCAGCAACAGTTCATCAGTGGCGACATTCGGGTGATC
>JAJDZM010000226.1 GCA_022824615.1 Candidatus Binatia bacterium
CTGCCACGGCGCTGGGTGGTGGAGCGCAGTTTCGGGTGGACGGCCCGCTTTCGGCGGCTGGCCCGCGACTATGAACGCTTGCCCACGACCCTCGCTGGCCTCCACTTCCTGACCTTCGCCATCCTCATGCTCAAACGAATGATCTCCCTGCTCCTATAAAATGCATAACACCCTCTAGCTTTCACCCTCAGCAGCTCATATTCCACCCACCCCCGATCTGGCACCTTAGCTGGACTAGCTGTCCGCCACGTCCCCCCCTCCCACACTTGCCGCGCCCCCTCCCGCTCTTCCCGCTCCTCCTGATTCTCAAAGCGGGCCCTGCCGTTTTCGTCTACGATAATTCGAGTCATTCGTTCCCCATACATAATTCGAGTCATTCGTTCGTCATACCAAGAAGGCTGGGCGTTTCCATAGCCCAAAAGCAGGTATTTCCCCTCTCCACTCGACCGATCTCGGGCCAGAGCCGGTCCCTGCGCGTGCCATTCGTCCCGTAAAGAGCCGGAAACGGGGGGATGTCCTCTCGGGGTGTTGTGGGCGCACTCCGGGCGTACCGGGGGCGTCCGGGTCGCTGTCCGGGCCGATTGGGGGCGCTCAGGCGGTCGGTTTGGGGGGTGGATCGGGGAGAGCGGCACGGCTGAGCCGGTCCCAGACCTCTTTGACCACCTTTTTTCCGGGTGGAGAGTCCCCCGGAGGGGCCTTTTTCTCCGCCTTAGATTGATAATTTTTACCTTGGGGTATAAATGGCCGATACGCTTTTCCGCCTCGTTACGCATCCACTCCCCGTAGTAGCGCACGTCTTCAGCGAGCCCGCGCGCGCCGGGCCAGGAGGTAGAACTGAGCGTCTTTTCCGATTGGTGTTTGTGTTGCCACGCGGGGTTGATTGGCGGCTGTCCGGCAAACTTGGGCGGAATCTCAATTAGCGCCTTGTTGATGAGCACTGGCACGGGGTTGAGGTCTGAGGCGTGCGCCCGTAAGCCCAATCGTTGCGCTTCCAGCGGAATCGATCCTCCGCCGGCAAAGGGATCGAGCACGGGCGGGGCATAGGTCGCCAGGAAATGGTTCACCACCTCCGGGGTGCAGCGCATCAGCACCATCTCATAGGCCGTCACACCTGCGGTAGAGATGGGGCCGTTCGGATGTTCCTGGCCCTCGTCACTTCCAAAAATGACGGTCGATTGCGTGAGGTCTCCCAGTTCGATTTTGCGTGAGGCAACACAGCGCGCAATCTCGGCGCGGGCTTTGTTGATGATGTCCGGGTTGTTCGAGTTCTGCCACTTGACCAAATCTTCGATCAGGTCGAACAGATCGGCGCGTTTTCCGCTAGCCCGCTCTTCATCGACCCGCTGACCGATCCGATATTGCGGGTCTGAGGACGGATCATCGACCAACTGCGCAAACAGGACCGCCCGACACGCGGCCAAGGGCCGCCGCGCCCACCACAGATGGAGCGTGGACGGATGGCCGTGCCGGATCGACTTCTCCCGCGCCGCCTCCCGGTTGATCGCCTCCAACGGTAATGCGACCTCGATGAGTTTTTTTCGTCGTTGCAGCATGACCTATGCCTTCACAGTTGCCAGGAAAGAAGTTGCCCGGCTGATATCAAACTCCGCCGGTGGGTTACCATTTGTGTGCAGTGTTACCTGGACTGTCGCTATCCCACGACCGAACTGATTGACATAATCGAGGTTCTTCATAGCCTCGGCTATTTTGGGATTCCGGTAATCATTCTGATGAGGGAAATCAGTGGCGGCACCATATAGCCCACCTGGATTCTGAATTTCGATCCGGTCGGAAAACCAATAAAAACGAATCGGCGCATTTGACTGATAGTCACGATGCATAACCGCATTCATCAGCAATTCGCGAATGGCCCATTGTGGATACGGCGTGATCTGTCTTTCCCTTAAGGCGGAAACCGGGACTGGTCGGGAAGGAAATAGCGTTTGGACGAACGCCTCCAATGTGTGGAGGCTTGTAGGCAGATCTCCTGTGAATCTTCGCTCGTCAAGAATGTCAGATTCCAGGCCGGCTCCAGCGTAGCGAACATACTGAATATACGAGCCGGGCAACCAATTTTGTGGCGCCTTTGAAAACAACAGAACTCCGGCGTTCGTCATACACTGGTTCTGTATATCCCATAACCCCAGAGCGGCCATCTGCTGTAATATGTCACGATTGTTCTCTTCGATAATTTCCGGGGCTACGGCAGCGATACGATAATCGTGGAAAAGGGCATAGACAATTTGGTCCTGGCCACAGCTAAGACAGGGCTGCATGTCAAATGTCCTGGCGTTGTGTATCCGACGCTCGGTGAGGAGACGTTCTTCCTGTTCGGTGGCGATGCCCCGCCGCGGACCAACCCTGACACAGACCCGCCCACGGTAGCGGACCGGCGGCATGTCGGACGGCTGGACTTCCACCACGGCAATATCGCCTTCGGGAAAAGAGCGTTTGTAAACGGCCAGAGACGGCAAAGGGACAATCTGACCGGAGTCACGGTGGCTGGCAAGATTCTGAAGCAGTTGATCTGTGACCTCAATGCCTTCGATTTCTCCGTTATCCTGTGCACCAATAAACAGATAGCCTGGTTTCCCGTGATTCGGCAGGTCGTTGGCAAAAGCGCAAATCGCTTCACAAAATTTGGCTGTATCGTTCGTGGAAACGGTACGCTCCACATTATCGGCCTCTATGTCTGTCAGAAGCGCCTTGATTTCTTCATTGGTCATCGCGGGGCCTCTCCTTTGTCGAGCAATTCGGCCAGCTTGTAGTTGACGCTGGTTACGCCAAAATCCGGTTCGCGGACAAAGGGCTTACGGATATAGATGGGCGCTCGCGCGGTCTCACCGTCAACCTCAACAATGGCAAGAATATATTGTTCCGGTTTGTTCAACGCACTCAGAATCTCGTTCTTGGTGACAGTAACGGTGTCGGCACCCCGAACTCGGCCCTTTACCTCAATAAAGCGAAGCCGCGCTTCGCCAGTGGGGTCGCGGGATTCTATATCATAGCCACACTTGCTGGCCGACACGTCGCGGGGAACAAAGCCGAGTTCGCGTTCGACCGCCATAACCGCTTTCATTGCGATCAGTTCAACTCGTCGGGTTTCCTTGGCGTGCAGGGCGCGGGACGGCGTTCCGTTCCATTGATGCAACAGACCAATGGGAACAATCATCGCCCCCCCTATGACGTTCGGAGGAAGCGGAGAGAGCTGGCGTTCCTGCTTCAAGTCGTCCATCCGTTGCTGAAGACGGGCCGCCAATTCGTCCGCCCGCTGACGGGCCTTGCCGGAATTGATCTTCGCGTTGACTTTTCCCGCCAACTCCTGCTGCTTGAGCTGTTCCGCGCGGTGATCCCAGTGACTGATCTCGACGGTCAGACGTGCCTTGACGGCTGCCAGCGTTTTGTCCACCAGTTTTTCCTTGCGAGCTTTCACCTCCTGAAGGTGGTTGGGCACAAGGTGCTGAACCGCGTATTTCAGGGCGTGTGATTCGATCTCATCCCGTAGCCAACGTGGCCGACTCATCGTCTGAATCAGCGCATGTTCCGCCTCCGTCGGTGGTCGATAATCGAGATAGGGAGCAAAGCCGGCTCCCGAAACACGACCGTCTTCGGTGACCTCGGCGAACTGAGTCTGACGAGAGACAATGCGCCGGTTGCCGGTCCGGTCTGTTCTGGCGTCCTGAATAGCGTGCTCCAAATAGACCAGCGCCCGCACGGCATCATGCGTATCATCTTCGTCGATCAGGATCGTTCCTTGCTTGAGGAGAGCGCGGTGGCGTTCAAGAACCAGATCGAGTGTGGCATCCAACAGTGGATGGCCGGGGCAGACGAACTCCGCCAAGGGAGTGCCAGGGGTGCTGATGAGATTCTTTTCAAAGGCAATGCGCTCATAGCGTGTGAGTACGGGGTCGCGCAGGCCGCTAACGCGGTCCCGGTTTCGGACGATAGCGGGGACGTGCGTGACTTCGTATCGTTTGGGCTCTCGCTCCCGCACCGTGCCTCCGAGACGCCGGAGCGCCTCGATAAAGAATGCCGCAACGAAATGCGGTTGCAGGCGTCGAACCTCGGCGCGCTCCATCGTCTCCTGAATCGCCTGGACGCGGGTTGCATCCATTGCATCATGGGCAAGGGCGTGTTCTTCGATGAGGGCGCGCAACGCATCATGGTCCATCGCATGCTCGACAACCTGGTCGAGTCGGGCGCGTACCTCCGGCTGGTCGCCATAGCGAACCGCCTCCAGCAACAGATGCCGAAGCGGTTTGTCATTGAAGGTCAGCTTCCCCAGGATATCAAAGACCTTGCCGCCGAGCGCCTTGCGTTCTTCCTCTATTTTATCCAGTAACCGACGGTAGACCTCGCCCTCGCGTGTCTCATAGGCAACAAGATGCCAACAGTGACAGACCTCGGTCTGACCAATGCGGTGGATGCGGCCAAAGCGTTGCTCCAGGCGGTTCGGATTCCACGGCAGGTCGTAATTCACCATAAGGTGGGCGCGCTGAAGGTTGATACCTTCTCCCGCCGCGTCTGTCGCAAGCAGCACTTCGACAGCCTTGTCCTGCGTAAACAGCGTCTCCGCTTTCCGACGTTCTTCCCGCCCGAGGCCCCCATGAATAGTCACTACGGCTTCCGGCTTCCCAATCAGGGAGCTGATGCGTTCCTGGAGATAGCTCAGCGTGTCCCGATGCTCCGTGAAGATAATGAGCTTGCGCCGATGGCCGTGAGCGTCGAACATCTCGGTCTGATTTTGCAACAGCCGAGACAACTCATCCCACTTCCGGTCCGAGTTTGACTGACGCACCTGAAGGGCGACCTGTTCCAGCGTTTTCAGGATGGCAATTTCCGCCTTCAACTCTGCAATCGTCTGCGCTGCCGACGCCTGATCGACCACCCGCTCTTCGGTAGCCTCGACCTCCTCGTCAGGCGCGTCTTCCAAATCCTCCAGGTCGTCTTCGGACAGCCTCGGCATCTCTTTTTGCCAGGCGATACGAACACTCGCTCCCCGCTTCAGGAGTTCTTCTTCGCGGCAGCGTTTCTCAAGACGCTCTTTACGTCGCCGGAGCGACTGATAGATGGCCTCGGGCGACGAAGCGAGACGACGTTGCAAAACCGTGAGCGCGAAGCCGACCGTACCCTTGCGTCCGTCGTTGGCGAGTTGTTCGGCCCGATTGAACTCTCCTCGTACATACTCCGTAACCTGCCGATACAGGTCCATTTCGCCCTCGGAGAGTTCATATTCGACGGTATACGCCCTTCGTTCCGGAAATAGCGGTCGGCCATCAAACTTGAGCAGGTCTTCCTTGACCATGCGTCGCATGAGGTCCGAAGCGTTGACCGAGTGCACGCCATCTCTGAATTTCCCCTCAAAGCGGTCCCCATCAAGCAAGGCCAGGAAGAGCTGGAAGTCTTCTTCCTTGCCGTTATGGGGCGTGGCGGTCAGGAGGAGGAAGTGTCTCGTTACGGTAGACAGCAGTTGGCCCAACTGGTAGCGCTTGGTGCGGCGAATCTCACCGCCCCAAAACGACGCGCTCATTTTGTGGGCCTCATCACATACGATCACATCCCAATCGGTGGCTTTCAGTTTTTCCTGCACGTCCTCGTTACGGCTAAGCTTGTCGAGACGGCAGATGGCAAGTGGGTTCTCTGTGAACCAGTTGCCGGTGCGGGCCGCCTCGTACTTGTCATTCGTCATGATCTCGAACGGTAAATGAAAGCGCCGATAGAGTTCGTCCTGCCACTGTTCCACGAGATTGCCCGGACAAACGATCAAACAGCGTTGCAAATCTCCCCGAGCAATCAATTCCTTGATTAAGAGCCCGGTCATAATCGTCTTTCCCGCCCCTGGGTCGTCTGCCAACAGGAAGCGGAGCGGCTGGCGGGGGAGCATGGTCTCATACACCGCACTAATCTGATGGGGCAGCGGATCAATAAGAGCGGTATGGACGGCCAGGAATGGATCGAAAAGATAGGCGAGACGGATGCGGTGCGCCTCTGATACAAGGCGGAAAAGAGCAGGATCACTATCGAAGCTCCACGGCGTACCGGACTCGAGGATTTCGAGATCAGGTTCCCGATCTCGATAGAGCAGCTCACTGCCCAGCCGGCCCTGACTGTCTTTATAGGTCAGTTCAATAGCGGCTGAACCTATCCAGTTGACATCCACGGCGGTCACAAAACCATCCGGCAGAACTCCCTTGACCACCGCTCCGCGCGTAATTTCTTCAAGCCTGGGCATGGTTGCTTCGGAACCTTTTTTGTTCCGGCTTACTTTACCTCAAGTATTTCTCTTGCGTATAGTGCGGCCTGGACGCCTGAGTTTCACACCCTCACCATGAAGCAGGGGAGTCATGCGGGGCCTCTTCCGGGGGCGCAGGCTTCCAGCCTGCCTCCGGGCGGGCAAGATGCCCGCGCTCCCAGGAGCGAATGAAATGCCGATGCAGAATCATCACCACCGCCGACCACTCAACCTCCGCCAACTGCTGGTTTTCCTTACCATCGGCTTTGTGTCGCTCCTCTTCTGGCATACGCCGTTTCTCTATCCGGTTAAAATTTTCGTGGTCTTTATCCACGAAGCGGGTCATGCCTTCACCACGGTCCTCACCGGCGGACAGGTGATCTCCATGGTGGTGACACCGTGGCAGTCGGGCTATGTCCAGCACGTCGGTGGCAACCCGCTGTTTATTGCCGCCGCCGGCTATGTCGGCAGTGCGCTTTTTGGCGGCCTGCTGCTCCTGCTCTCCACTCGGGACGAATGGGCTTCAGCGATCTTTTTTGGACTGGCCGTCTTCTTTGGGCTGGTGACGCTCGTTTTTGTACGCAATGGCTTTGGACTGGTGTTTGGCTGCGGGACGGCTCTGAGCTTTGCCCTGCTCTCGCGACGACCCTTTCCGGGGACGCACTACATCGTGGACATCCTGGCAGTCACGAGTTCGCTGTACGCCGTGTATGATCTGACGGATTTCTTGTTTGTCGGTGCACGCACAGACGCGGTCATTTTAGCGGAGCTGACCGCGGTGCCGGCTTTTATCTGGGCCGGGCTGTGGAGCGTGCTCTCACTGGCTATCGTCTGGGGCGCCGGAAAGCGGGCCGTGCGTCGTGCTCCCCGGACTGCCGACGAAGAGGCGCGGGAGTTTGAATAGCTGCGATGCACCCCTTCAGGGCGTGGTCTTTTCTAGCAGTTCGACATCCCCACGATCTTTTTCACGGTTTGTCGCCCGCTTGTTTTTGATCAAATGTTCCCGGCCTATGATATTGGTTTCGACCCCTGAGAGGTGTCCAACCTCTCGCCCGGCCCACGCTTCCTCGAACGTCACCCCACTGATTCCGGTGAGTAGATCAATCCGATTCGGCACTATACCAAGCTGAATCACTATATCTTCTTGCAAAAAGTCCTCACGTCCGATGCCAACACCACCGAATCCGAACTCGTCGAGTACGTCCGTCAACTTTGCCGCGTTGTCCTGGTCGCACGAAACAAAAATGTCCAAGTCTCCGGTATAACGAGGCCGCCCATGAAAGGCGAGCGCCCAAGCACCCACAATCACATACTTAACATTCTTCGTGTTCAGCAAGCGGATGAACTCGCGCAGATCGCTCGATAATTGCCTCATTGGGGTTCTCGGGCATGATGAGCTCAAGCAACATCTGGAGCTTCTCGTCGCCGGACAGGGATTGATAATACGCGTATTCGGCTTCGTCCGCTTCCTCGAAGCTGTAAAATTTTCGAACAGTTTTCTTCATGTGCGACAGAACCGTTACAGCGGCGTCGCCAGCAGCGACGAAATCCGGCTGGTGTCAACCACAACGATCTTCTCTTTCAACTTGGCAACCCCGTCGTTGATGAGCACTTTGTCTCGATACTCGCCGGCGCTATACACCTCGGTGCTGCCGTAATCGACCGGGTCCAGATGGGTCTGGAGGACCACATAGTTGGCCCGGGCCTCAATCGCGCCGTTGTCTTCACCGATGATCCGCACCCCGCTGACCACGTGGCGGTACAGATGAGGCGCATAATAATTGGCCTTACGGTAAGCGGTCACCCGGTCCTGCAACATCCCGCGGCTGTCACAATAGATCAGCGAGATGGGCAGGTTCTGCGACACATTCTCATGCGGGATGATTTGATACAGACAGTCTTCGACAAAAAAGTTCGGCCAGTCTTCGAGTTCGTCATTATCCAGACAGGCCACATAGGCGTGCAGCAGGTCTTCGACTGCAAGACGGGTTTCAATAGCGCTCATGCCACTCATGGCCTTACCCTCCCCGCTTACGCGCCGGCATGAAAGCCCATGGTGTCGCGATAATAGCCCCAAAACCCGCGGATGGCGGTTTCCGTAATCAGGCTCTGTTCGTTGGCGACCTCGGTTCCCCCCATTTCAACAAAGGACGTCGCGCTGTGGTCGCCCGTCACCGATTGCTGGACAATCTCGGCCGCATAGCCGTCTTCCATGGAAATCAGACCGGCCGGACCGACCAAATTGGCCTGTTTCAGCCGGATCTCCCGCATTTCCTCGTCGTCGTCTTCGTAGCCGAAATAGGTGAAAATCAGCTCAAAGCGGTCCGGCGCCTTGGGCAGAACCTGCCGGACGGCCAGCGTATTGGCAATCTGCTGAACAATCAGACAGGGGAAGATGGTCTGGATAAAGAGGCCCTCAAACTCGGGTCGCCCCTTGAGCACGGACGGGTCGGCAAGCTGATAGCCCTTTTGATAACTGTGCAGCCCGGATTCATACGTCGAGAGGTCTTCCTCGGCCTGCGGCTTGGCGTGCAGCACGTCATGCCGCGAGTGAGTGTCCATGATGACCCCGCCCTGTTGCGACGAACGGTACAGGCCAAAGGTGGCGTGGAACATATGCAGCAGGCTGGCGTGGTACGGGTCTTTGACGTTTTCAAAATACAGCTTCCAGTTGGCGTTCACCCACTGGCGGGTGTGACCCAGGACCTGGATGGGACGATTAAAAAGGCGGTCCAGCCACTCCCGCATGGGCGGACTGAGATAGTCCTCCAAGGGTTCAACGTCCGGGCTGAACGAGGCAAAAATCAGACCGCGATAGGCGGCAACGCGGAGTTTTTGGAGCGAGTGTTGAGCCCGATCAAAATCCTCGCCATAGCCACCCACACCCCCAATCCCTTTCTTGAACGGCACCCCGGTCAGATTGCCTTTGAGGTCATAGCTCCACTGGTGGTAGATGCAGGTATGGGTCGGGCGGTTGCCGCTCAGCTCCCGGCAGACCATGGCGCCGCGATGCGCGCAGCGATTCACGAAGGCGTTGAGCCCGCCCGCTTTGTCGCGTGTGACCACAACGGGCGTATCGCCGATAAAGGTGGCTTTGAAATCACCCGGCTGGGCCACTTCGGCTTCAAGCGCCACATAGTTCCAGATGGGGCCCCGAAAGAGCCTGTCCTGCTCCTGGGCGTAGATGTCGGGGTCATAAAAGACCTGATAAGGCACCCGCGCGCCGCCCTCTGCCGGCCAGGAAAGAAAAGAGCCATTGCTGCCGTTTCCGTTGTGTTGTGTCTGCATACGCCTTACTCCACTGGCAATCCGTATAACTTCGACGCATTATCGCGCGTAATTTTCTGTTTATCTGCTTCCGGCACATCCTGAAAGGCGCGCTCCAGCGCTTCCTGGGTGTGCGGAAAGGTTGAGGCCTGATGTGGATAATCGGTGGACCACATGAAGTTATCCGCCCCGCCGGCCAGGTGATAAGTTTTGAGTCCCATGGGGTCATCGATAAAAGTGGCATACATCTGGCGCTGGAAGTACTCGCTCGGTTTGAGCGACAGCTTCACCCCATAGCCTTCCTTAAACCGCCGATGGTATTTATCCGCCCGCTCCAATAAGTGCGGCACCCAGGCAATGTCGCCTTCGGCGGAGACAAACTTGAGCTGCGGGAAGCGTTCCAACACCCCGCTGAAGACCAGCCGTAAAAAGGAATGCTGCATTTCACTGGGTCGAATAATCATGCGCACATACAGTTCGGCAATATCCGACTCGTCCTGCTGGCTGTCCTTGCTGCGTCCGGTCGCCAGATGCAGCGACAGGGGCATCTCAAGCTCTTGGGCCGCTGCCCAGAAGCGCTCATAGGCCGCCGAGCCGTAGGGCTGGTCATCGGGCGGCGAGGCCCAGATCATGGCCCCCTTGAGACCCATCTTTTTACAGCGCTCAAGCTCGGCACAGCCCTGCTCGATATCAAACAGAGAGATCAATCCCAGACCGGCGAACTTCTTGGGGTCATAACTGCAAAACTCGGCCAGCCAGTCGTTATAGACCCGAAAGCAGGCGTGTTGCAGCGCGGCGTCTTCCAGCCAGAACAGGACAAAGGCGCAGGTAGTATACAGGACTTCGGCCTGAATGCCGTCCATCTCCATGTCTTTCAGCCGGGCCGCCGGGTCCCAGCCACCGGGCAGGGCGTCTTCGGGTCCGGCTTCCATAAAGTCTTTATTAAACGTCTGACCCGCGGCAAACGCCCCGGAGAGGCGCAGCGGCGGCAGGTCCTGGCACATAAAGAAGTGACCTTTTTTATCGCCGGGGTTTTTGACCACCCTGGGTGCCTGGTCACGAAACCGTTGCTCTATGCGGTCCACCCACAGCGTCGGCGGCTCGCACATATGGGAGTCAGCAGAGATGATCTTATACGCCACGGTCCTCTCCTTAGACTTCGAGCTCAATCACTCGCCCGTCCCGCTTCTTCATGTCCACGAATTCGACATACGAGCGAACGGCATGGGCCTGCTCGATCTTGCCTTCCATCTCACCGGCGGGGCTGATGCCTTCGCCCTCGTTCTTGCGAGTCACGTTAATGAAAGAGCACTCTTGGCCCAGGGTCAGCGCGTTGTGCCAGGTGCCCTTATAGATAAAGGCCGCCTGACCGGGATCGACATTAAAGGCCGCCACGTTGTCATAATCAAACGCATATTCCTCAGGACCTCCCTCACGGCTGTCGGGAGGCGGGGCAACAACCAGAATCAAAGAGCCCTGCACAGGGATAAAGGTCTGGTTGTAGGAAAAATGGATAGCCATCTGGTCCATGATTCTGGCGTTGGGCCGATACTGAAACGATAGCATTTCCATGGCCACCCTACCCTCTTCGACCTCGGGATAGATCAGCTTTTTCTGTTCCAGGACTTTCCCGTAGGGCGCAAAGGCTTCGGCGGTAAGCGGTTTGATTTTGACCTTGACGTGTTCAGCCATAGGACATCCCTCCTTGATAATTCCAGGCGTATCACTCGTGCGCGGCTTGCAGCATACCAAAGCCGGCGGTCCGGTGACAGAGGTTGAGCGGACGCTTTACTCCTCCGACCTCGCGGTCAGGATACCTCAGCCAAAGCGGCTATGCTTGCTCCCGGCTCGCAATAGACGATGACAGCAGCCCACCATCCACGAGCAGAGTCTGACCGCGAATAAAATCGGCATCTCCGGAGCAGAGAAAGGCGGCCACCGCAGCAATATCTTCCGGCCGGCCTGTCCGACCGGCCGGGGTCTGAGGAATGACGTCGCGTTCGTACTGCGCATAGGCAGCTTCCCCGCCGGCGTACATTTGGGCCGAATCGGTCTGAATCAGGCCGGGGTTAATGCCGTTAACGGCAATTCCGTGTGGGCCGAGTTCGTGCGCCAGATACATCGTCATGTTTTCCAGAGCAGCCTTGGCCGCACCCAGCAAGCCGTGGCCGGCCAGCATGCGCAAGGAATCAATGCCGGATATGGTAACGATTTTTCCCTGGCGACCGGCCATCAAGGGCACCGCTTCCTGCACGGCAATCAGGGTGCCGGTGATGGTCAGATCAAAGGTCCGGGTCACATTGTGTTCGCCCTGGCGCAACAGCGGTCGAAAGGCGGTGGCCGCGGCATTGGCGATAAAGATATCCAGATGGCCGAACGTCTCTTTCACCCGCCGGAACATCGCCCGGACCGCCTCGGCGTCACTCAGGTCGGCCTGGAGCAGCAACGCCTCGGAGTCCCGCTGTGCAATCTCGGCGGCAACCGCTTCCGCTTCGGCCGTATTACGGCGGTAATTCACGCCGATCCTTGCTCCTTCGGACGCCAGCCGCAGGGCAATCGCCCGGCCGATGCCCCGCGAAGAGCCGGTGATAAGGGCCACTTTGTCTGCGAAACGCACGCGCGTATTCCTTTTGACTCTAGCCTGCCATAGTCAGCCCACCACTGACAGACAGGACCTGGCCAGTCACAAAATCCGCATCCGGCGAGGCAAAAAACGCAACGGCGTTTGCAATTTCTTCGGGCTGCCCTAACCGTCGAAACGGGACTGCACGGGTCATGGCGCTGATAATCTTGGCCCCCTTTTCCCCGGACGAAACCTGCTGGAGCAGGGCCGTATCCGTGGGACCGGGACAGACCACGTTGACGTTGATCTTGGCGCGCGCCAGTTCACGCGCCAGCGTCTTGGAAAAGCCGACAATTCCGGCTTTACAGGCCGAATAGACCGCCTCTCCGGTCGAGCCGACCCGGCCGGCGTCCGAGCTGATCGAAATAATCTTGCCCTGGCCGCGCTCGGCCATCTGCGCCGCCACCGTATGGCAAAAATTAATGGGACCGCGCAGATTGATCGCGATCACCTTATCCCAGGTCTCGGGCGTGCTGTGGAGAAAAGGCTCGATCTTGTCCCAACCGGCATTGTTCACCAGCACGTCAATCGGTCCCCAGCTATCCGTCACCTGTCTTACGCAGGCCTGGACCTGATCGAGCTGAGTCACATCGGTCCTGACCACCTGAGCCTGCCCGCCGGCGGCCAGAATATCGTCGGCTGTTTTCCGGGCTTCGTCTTCCAGAATATCGGCAATGGCGACTTTGGCGCCCTCCTCGGCCAGACGCAAACAAATCGCCCGGCCTATGCCTCGACTGCCGCCAGTCACCAGCGCGACCTTATCTTTGATACGCATGCATTCCTCCTCCGCTGAAAAGCCGGGCTATCTTAGCCGAGACTTACGGATATCAGCAACGCGCGCGCTCGTGCGCATACCCGAGCTCTAGTCAAGGGGATGCCGCCACCGAAGCCGGGGGAAGCGGCTGAAGTCCCGATCGGTTGTGATCCACTCGCTGCCGGACTCAAGGGCGAGTGCTGCGAGATAGGTATCAGGAATGAGATTTCCTTTCGCATTCACGGTCCGGCACAACCGGGTAAAAATCTCCCAATGCCGCGGCCCCGGACGCACGATGACACAGTGCGCCGGTCGTCTGACCTGCTCAACGAATTGCAACGCCGAGGCCAGCGGGCTGGGTGGATTAAAAATTCGAGAGTGGGTGACTATCCTCAGGAAGCCACTCAGGACAAGCTCCGCCATCCCATAGGCTTGGTCACTATTGAGGAGGTCTTCAAGCCACGCCCGATAGTGTACATGGTCGGGCGCGTCTTCCCGGTGGGCGTATACCAGCACATTCACATCAGGGAGCAGCATCTTCAAGCTCCATCAGGTCAGCCAGCGAGGCAGCATCATCCAGATCAACGCCTGGCAGCAGCCCCTTCCCCTTGACGGTTGTGAGTAGGACCTGGTCTTTTTTCTGCTGGTTTTGATGGCGAGCCAACACTTCCCGCAGCGCATCTTCAATGACCGCAGTCAGGGTTCGCCCTGTCTGGAGGGCGAGTTGCTTGGTTGAGGCGAGCAGTTCATCATCGAGTCGGATGGTTGTACGCATACATCAATACATATGAACCAGACATCAATACGTCAAACAGAATTTTCTCACCCCCCGCTATTTACTTCGGCCATGTCTGGGCTCCCGGTACGGGCGTAAATTCGTCTTGGCTTACAGGATGCCGCTTATATCCTTCTCTGTGGATCCGGACCTTCTCGGCCAGAGAGCGCCGTTGAAGCCAGAGTTCCAGGGCCTCGCGAACCACTTCGGACCGGTCCCGTTTATCTGCCCGGCCGGCGAGGTCAATTTCCTTTAGAAGCGAGGCATCTATACAAAGGGGTATTGTTTTATACGAAGGGGTATTGTTTGGGTCATACATATCGCATTTATTTTGTATTATATTTTGTCAATCTTTCAGGTTGAGAGCCCTGACAAACCCCGTCTTGGCTCGCGAGCTAAAATCATTATAATAAGCAGCCTTAAGGAGACTGCATGCTGCTCGATACCCTGCAACGCCCGGTCAAGGACCTGCGCATTTCCGTCACCGACCGATGCAATTTTCGCTGCACCTATTGCATGCCACTGGACGACTACGACTGGCTGGACAAGAGCGAGGTGCTGACGTTTGAGGAAATCACGCGCTTGGCCCGCCTGTTTATTCAGCTTGGGGTTGAAAAAATTCGTTTAACCGGAGGCGAGCCCCTGGCCCGGCGTGACCTTGAGCAACTCGTCAAAAGCCTGTCCGACCTCGACGGCCTGCGTGATCTGTGTCTCACCACGAACGGCTCAACCCTGGCGGAAAAAGCCCAGGCCCTGAGAGCGGCTGGCTTACGCCGGCTGAACGTCAGCCTCGACAGCCTCAAACCCGAGCGCTTTCGACGCATTACCAAGCGCGGCGACTTGCAGAAAGTTCTGCACGGCCTGTTTGTGGCCAAGGAGCACGGGTTCTCGCCGATTAAGCTCAACGCGGTCATCGAACGCGGCGTGAATGATGACGAGATTATCGATCTGGTGAAGTTCTCGCTTGAGCACGGCTTTGCCATCCGTTTCATCGAGTTCATGGATGTGGGCAATGCCAATCACTGGCAGTCGGACACCATCGTGCCCAAGCAGGAAATCCTGGACATTATCAACACGCGCTTTCCCCTCCGGGAAGTAGGCCGAAAAGGCGGCAGCGCACCGTCGGTGGACTATCAATGCATCGACGGCAGCGGTGATATCGGAGTGATCGCCTCGGTCACCGAGCCGTTCTGTGCGTCTTGTACGCGCGCGCGGCTGACCGCGGACGGCAGACTGGTGACCTGTCTCTTTGCCAACACCGGTCACAACCTCAAGGTCCTGCTGCGCGGTGGGGCCAGCGATGACAAGCTGCTCGACGTGCTGCAACAGGTCTGGCTCCAACGGACGGACCGCTACTCGGAAGAACGCTTGGCCGCCCTGCGTTCGGGAGCCGGCTACGACCCCAAAGAGCATAAAAAAATCGAGATGATCAGTCTGGGCGGGTAGAGTCGCGCTACCTGGGACACGCCGCTCGAGTCAGAAGGTCGTCGAAAATTCCGGCAACACGGCAAGCGTCTTGAGATCTATGATCTCAACCGTACCGCCACCGCCCTCTTCCAGGGTCAGCATGCCAACCGTGCCCGGCTGGGCCGCATAATTATGTGGATAGGTCGGACTGCCGGGATTAATGACCAGAACATCGGCGTAGCGCTGGACCCGCTCGACATGAGTATGGCCGTAGACAATAATATCGGTCCGCCGACCAAAGGCCCGCTCCATCGTCCGCTCAATCGGCCAGTGCGGATATTCGTTCGGATCCAACACATCGTGCACCAGCCCCAACGTGTAGCCGGCGCACTGCGTCACGACGGTCTCGTGCAGCCGGGGGTCTTCCGGGACGACCGCGCGTCCGCCCGAGCCTTCGTCGCCATTGCCCCGACACGCCACCACCGGCGCGATCGCTTCGAGCCAGTCCAGCACGGCAAGGCAGTGCAGGTCGCCGGCGTGGACAATCAGCTCAACCCCGGCGAACACCGTCCGTACCTGGCTCGGGAGTTCGGGCATAGCCTCAGGGATATGCGAGTCGGCGATGAGTCCGATTTTCATACCAAGGAAAACTGTCCGCGAGCGTTTTCTCGTGATGATATACCGGCTGGACATCCGAGAAGCAACGTGCCAACAATGATGCTATCCAACCGAACAGGGGGGGAGAAGCTGTCTATGGATCACGCAACGCATCTGCCTCTGGTAACGCTGAGCGAGGAAGAAGAATTATTCCGGACGATGGTGCGGGAGTTCGCCGAGGAACAGGTCAAACCCCACGTCATGGAGATGGACCACGCGGCCAAGATCCCCCAGGAGCTGATTCGCCAACTCTTTGATCTGGGGGTGATGGGCATCGAAATTCCGGCCAGCTACGGGGGCGCCGGCTCCAGTTTCTTCATGTCCATTCT
>JAJDZM010000102.1 GCA_022824615.1 Candidatus Binatia bacterium
CTCCAAAGCCAGGTCGAATTGCGCCAGATGGTTTGCCAGCCAGGCAACGGTCTGAAGTTGATCGTCAATTGCATCTTTGCCCTGCACGCTTGCCACTACCTCACCGTTCCGCTTGGTCTCGGCAGTCATAGCTCCGAGGTCTACATCCGCCGGGTAGGGCCTGACCTCGGGGCCGGTCACAAACCCCCACTGCGCCACTCCATCGGCAACACCGAGCGGAAGGTCCGCCCCAATATTCAGCCGCATATCCACCAACTCCAGCGCCGGAGCAGCACCGGCCACAGCAGCCAAAGCCTGTTCGCGGGTCACGCCAGGACCCTTCAATTCCTGCCCCATAACGATGCACAGCTCGGATTCAATAATCGGCTTGCGAAAGTCGGCACAGTTGAAGCTACCACCACTCTGGAACCGACGGCTAGCCAGCAGATAGGCACTGATCGGGGCATCGAGGCCGAACATCTGCCGGGTAGCATCGGACGAGAGACCGACCTTCCAGCCGGCGAGTTGTTCGCCCGTGTTCAGATGTCGTTCCAGAATCCCTAGTTGAACCCGATAGGCGTCCTCAAAATTCAATGCCTTTTCCAAGCCGGGGGGCGGGTACTGCCCGCTCTGGATGGTGTGCCACAGGGTTTCCACCGCTTCGTTGATATTCATCGGTCGCTCCTTTTTTTGGAAAGTCTTT
This sequence comes from Candidatus Binatia bacterium, assembly GCA_022824615.1. Taxonomy (GTDB): domain Bacteria; phylum Desulfobacterota; class Binatia; order Bin18; family Bin18; genus Bin18. The sequence continues at coordinate 683 of JAJDZM010000102.1, forward strand.
GAGACCCGGCATCACGGTTACGTAATAAACTCGGCTGACGGATGCGCGCGCGGGTAGTCGCGTAAGTACTGGAAGAATTTACCCAGGGCTTTATCGCTCTTTGTCAGCGTGCCGGGCTGAAAATGAATGGTTTGCATAATAGGCACATCTTCCCCCACAACCTTCTTTTCGAGCTGCATGGCGAATTGGAGGAAGGCTTCGGTTGAGGCGGTATCGCTGTCCGACTTGCGGGCAACGACAATCATGTATGTTGTTGTCCGGCCCGGACGGGGCGGACCAAACGGGGCTAAAAAGCCAAACCAGCGTCCATCAAAGATACTGCTCTGATAGAAGATGCTGGTGCCATAAATACCAATCCGATACTCAATCGGCTCGCCATTGGCGTGGCGGCCTTTGAAATCATACAGCATGGAATGGGCCGTCCACTCGATATCCTCATCCGGGTCTTCCTGGTCAAACGTCACGCCATGCAGGGCTTTGATATGCTGCATGTCCGGCGTATTACAGCACAAGACCCACGGGTCGACCGGGAGAACCCCCTCAAACGCCTCGACCCGTATGGCGAGTTCATCCTCGGGATACGGGAAGTCCGGTAGCTCAAAGAGCGGTGTTGCGCCATTAAAGGCCCAGATCAAGCCATATTTTTCGGCTGTGGGAAAGTGAAACAAACAGGCGCCGGGTGGTGGCGGGTCGCCAATACCCGTTTTGACGCACACGCCGCGTTGGTCGTACTGCCAGTGATGAAAAGCGCAGCGAAGGGTATTGCCGAGTACCTCACCACGGAGAGGTCCGCGCCAACGTGTGGACAGTAGGCGCTCAGCACTTGCGCCCTGCCGTTCTCCCCGCGGAAAATAACCACCCGTCCATCGAGGAAATCCACGCCCCGGACCTGACCCCTGGCCACCTGGCTTGAGAGACACAGGGGAAACCACGACTGCGTGAACAGCCCGTTTGCGCCCTCAGCCGGTATGGGACGGCCAAGAAAGCGTCGGCGCGGTACAAGCGGTGCACCAATAGAAGCGGTAGCCATACTGTTCTCCTCCCTTACGCCGGCCCGCCAAAGAGTGGGTGCAACAGGACCGGCGTGACCTCAAACTCCAGATAGCGGGCCAGGGGCAGGCCGGAGAAAATCTGGTGGACCTCTTCGTTTGAGTCCGCATCGACAATAAAGAACGAGCCTCCACCGCCGAGCCGGCGATAGGCCGCCAGAATTTTCTTTTGCTCCATGAATTGACGCGCATGGGCCATTTCTTTTTGGATCAGTTCGGCGGCCTGATCTTCGGGGATCTGCGACCGAAGAATTTTGGTTGTCACGACATAGAGCATGGCCTGTCTCCTTTCCTGTGAGATATGAAAAACTGCTGCGGCTCTTTAGCGGAATGTCGCCATGATGTCCCGGGCAAAATGACGCAGGAGCTGGGGCTCGGTTGACGGAGAGACCGAGAAGACAATATGGGTCACACCCACGGCCAGATAGCTTTCAATCAGCTTGCGCATATTGTGGTCGGAGGAGAAGGTCGTCGAGATCAGGACGGACTTCTCAATCTCGTCCGGGTCTCGGTCGATATGCGAGCAGTGGTCGGCCAGGACCTCGATTTTATGCCGAAAGGTCTCCGGCGTGCCGAAGCTGTTCCACATGTCCGCGTGGCGCGCCACGATGCCCAAGGCCACCTTCTCCCCGCCGGCCCCAATCAGAATCGGCGGATGTGGCTGCTGAATCGGTTTGGGCTCAAAGGGCGCGTCGTGCAGATGGTGATGACGGCCGGTAAAGTTTGCCTGCTGCTGGGTCCAGAGTTGTTTAATCAGCGTGATGGACTCGTCCAGGCTGATCAGCCGCTCCCCGGTGGTGGGAAAGGGAATATCGTAGGCCTCGTGCTCCAACGCAAACCAACCGCTGCCAATACCGAAAATCAGTCGGCCGTTGCTGATGATATCCACCGTGGTCGCCATCTTGGCCAGGACGGCCGGGTGGCGGTAGGTATTGCCCGTCACCATGACGCCCAGGCGCACCCGTTGTGTCGCCATGGCCAGAGCCGATAAGGCGGTCCAGCCTTCCAGGCACGGACCGGTCGGATCGGAAAAAATCGGCAGAAAGTGATCGAAGACCCAGGCCGTATCAAAACCCAGACTGTCTGCTTCTTGCCACAGTCTGAGCATATCGTTCCAGTCCCCGTTTTGTTGTGGAACCTGAATGCCGAAGCGGACTGGGTGTGACATGAAGGGTCCCTTTCTTACAGATTCTTAAGGGCGCGGATCGTGTCTTCATCGTACATGGCTATTCCGAAGGCGGTCTTGCCGAGGAGTTCCAGGGTCTCATCGCTGTCAAAAGGATGGAACAGACCTGCCCGTACATCGCGATAATAGCGTTCCAAGGGCAAGCGCTTAAAATATGAGACGCCTCCCACGGCCCGCATGGCGAGGTCAACTACGCGGACGGAGTTTTCCATGGCGACCATCCTGGCAGCCACACTTTTACGCAGCCAGGTACGGGGCGCTTCCTGATTCGCCTCAGCAGCGGCTTTCCACAGACCGGCCCGGGCCGCCTCCAGCAGCATGTCCATCTCACCGACCTTGGTATAGACGCTCGGCAGATGACTCATTGGTTCGTTGAGCGGGAAACGCGGCCGGTCGCGCATAAACTCCACCACAAAATTGCGGGCCGCAGTAGCAATGCCGATATACACGCTACCAATGGTAAACGGCGCGCGCGGGAACAGATTGGTTATCCCGCCACGGGTGACTACCGGACGTTCCAAGAAGACCGCAGATTCCGGAATAAAGGCGTCTTTGAGTTCGGTGCTTCTCGACTCGGTTGAGCGCATGCCCATGGTATGCCAGTCGTCTTTGATGATGAAACCTGGCGTGTCGCGCGGAATCAGAAAGGTAATAATCGTTCCGGTCTGCTTGCCGTCGTGGACACCCTCCTTCCAGGTCGCTTCGGCAAAATATCGATCAAGCGCAATGGACTGGGTGCTGAAGATCTTACGCCCGCTCACCCGCCAGCCACCGTCCACCCGCTCTGCCGTGGTCCGCGGACGAAGGATGGAAACCGCGTTGTCCGGCTCGGAACCCGAGCCACCGATAATGAGCCGCTCAGCCGCGATCTGACGCAGCATGGCTTCGACGGGAGCCGGGCGCTTCCGCTGCCAGAGGTTGATGAGGAGGCTCATCACATTGAAATGCATATTGATGGCCAGCGCCGTTGGACCGCAGCCCTGGGCCAGCCGTTCCTGCGCCTTGATCCGTTCCAGCAGGCTGGCGCCCATGCCGCCCAACTCTTCGGGGATGGTCAGTACGCTGTAGCCGGTCTCTTTCAGCCGCTCGTAGTTCTCATAGGGAAACGAGCCTTCTTCATCGTGCTGGGCCGCGCGTGTGGCAAAGTCGTCGGCTAAGGTAGCTGCGAGGTCTATGAAGCGCTGCTCCCGCTCGGTGTGGAACTGCTGCATGCATCCCCTCCTGTGTTCCTGGCTCTCAGCCTTATCATTCTGTGTGAGGCGGGGTAAGCCGGGGGTGCCTGCATTGACAGTCCGTGCAGGCATATCATACCAAGACTCGGACAGGAGGCAGTATGTCCACATTTGTCCTGGTTCATGGCTCATGGCACGACGGCTCTGCCTGGGAGCCGGTATGTGCCCACCTCGGGGAGAAAGGTCATCGGGCATTCAGCCCGACCATCGCCGGACATGGCAAAGGCGTAGATAAAAACGTCAATCACGCTCGGTGCACGCAGTCGATTATCGACTTCATCCTTGAAAAAGACCTGCGAGACATTGTCCTGCTCGGCCATAGCTTTGGCGGGACGATTCTCTCCCAGGCTGCTCCGGCTCTTCCCGAGCGGATTCGGCGGCTGATCTTTTGGAATGCCTTTGTGTGCGAAGACGGCAATAGTCTGCTGGATGAGATTCCGGAGCACTATCGCACCCTGTTTGCCGAATTGGTAATGCAGTCGAGCGACCATACCGTGACCCTGCCGTTCCCGATTTGGCGCGAGGCGTTTATCAACGACGCTGACCTGGAGCTGGCCCAGGCGGCCTATGCCCGGCTCTCGCCCGAACCGTATCAGCCGTTTTGCGATAAGCTCGACATGAAGCCGTTTCACGCTTTGGACATCCCCAAGAGTTTCCTGAACTGTACGGAAGACATCGCCCTGCCGCCGGGGGAGTGGGGCTGGCATCCACGCATGTCAAGCCGTCTGGGGCTGTATCGGCTGGTGCAAATGCCGGGCAGCCATGAGGTGATTTTCACCAATCCGATTGGCCTGGCGGAGAAGATCATTGAGGCTGGGCGGGATTAAGCTCCCCTGGGCCAGAGCAACCTGACCGTTCTTCAATCCGACTCTCCTCCCAATACAACGGGAATTTGGTTATGATGGGCCGAACAGAAGGGGCTTTTTTCGGCACGGGTGAGCATTCCTCAAAGAATAAACGTAGCCAACGTTCAGCAGAGGATTTATGAAAGAATACTATAAAACCGAATTCGGTAGTATTTATCATGCTGACTCGCTTGATTATATGAAGACTCTGACTGATGGAGTAGTCAATCTTATTATGACTTCGCCGCCATTTGGTCTGGTGAGGAAAAAAGATTACGGAAACGTCGAGGCGCATAGCTACTTGGAGTGGTTTCGTCCATTCGCAGGGCAGTTCCAGCGAATTCTGAAAGACGATGGCTCACTTGTCATAGATATTGGTGGGGCATGGATAGCTGGGCAACCAACTCGATCCCTCTATCATTATGAACTCATGGTAATGCTCTGCCGTGAATATGGCTTCCATTTGGCCCAGGAGTTTTTTTGGTGGAATCCGTCAAAACTTCCCACCCCCGCAGAGTGGGTCAACATTCGTCGTATCCGTGTAAAAGATGCAGTGAATTGCGTGTGGTGGTTGTCTAAAACCCCGTGGCCAAAGGCCAGCAATCGCCGCATCTTGATACCGTATAGCGATTCTATGAGAGAATTGTTGAAAAATGGATACAAGGCCAAATTGAGACCAAGTGGACACGATATCAGCGAAAAGTTTGCCAGAGATAATGGAGCGTCCATTCCTCCGAATCTGATAGCGATCGCAAACACAGAAAGCAATTCTTCGTATTTGGTGAAGTGTAAAGATGCTGGAATAAAACCTCATCCGGCGCGATTTCCAGTAGACCTTCCCGAATACTTTATTCGTATGCTCTCAGATAAAGGCGACTTTGTGTTTGACCCCTTCGGCGGCTCTTGTGTAACCGGAGAAGCCGCAGAAAAACTCCACCGTCAATGGGCGTGTGTCGAACTGGAAGAAGAGTATATTAAGGGTGGAACGTTTCGCTTCCCAGTTAATCCGACACACAGAAAAACACCAACCTACAGCCTTTCTCATCCTGCTGCTTTATGGAACGGTGTGGAGAATGAAGAGCCATTACCCATAGATGGAGGAAAGAAACGCCCTCAGGAAGAAGTAAAAAATAAAAAAGAGGAGATAAAAAAGGAACAGGGCAATGCCAGCGGTCAGCTCAACCTTTATGATTGATGAGGTTATTGCTGCTATTCAACAGTCTGGTGGAGTAGCGGCTTATGTTTCTGAATCTACTCGGACACACCCTCGTAAATTTATCGTAAGCTATCTGGGACAGACTTATAGTCTGTGGCTGTATATCTGGACATTGACGCATGGTGGTCGAATTTCTTTACCTGACGAATACAGGATACAAATGACCTCCGTAGCTTCACCGCTATCCAGCAATCCAGGTGGCTTAACCGTCCTCATCGGCTATTATCCTGACTTGAGAATGTTTGCTGGTTTTGACCTTCGGAAGCACAGCATATTTACGGAAGGCTCACCATCTGTACAAATTGATATCACTGCTATCCATGCCGCTTTACAAAGTGGCTTGTCTTTCACCACTAAGGATAATGACGAAATAGCCATCGGAGTAAGACCGGACCAGTTCTGGAATTATTGTCTGAATGCTGACGCCCTCCATCTGTATGGTGCAGAAAGCAACTTGACCAGGATACTTACAAAAGTAGTAGAGATGGAGGAAATCCCCCGTCGAGAGATTGCTGAGCTAGCAATAGAACGTAGGCGAATAGTCGAAAATGTTAGTAGATATTCTCGTGATGCTCGCTTTCGAAAATTGATAATGGGCGCTTACGATAATCGGTGCGCTGTAACGAGAATTCAATTGCGTCTCGTAGACGCCGCCCATATTTTGCCAGTCACATCATCTGCTAGTAGCGACGATGTGACAAATGGAGTGGCATTATCACCAACATTTCATAGGGCCTATGATAATTGCTTAATTTATTTAGACGAAAATTTTGTGATGAAGCTCAATGAGGAAAAGGCTGAGGAATTAAGGCTCAATAACCTAGACGGGGGACTCAATCAGTTTTGCTCATTTCTTGACAAAAAGATTCATCTCCCAATGGACATAAACCAACGACCAAGAATTGAATATATAGAAATGGCAAATAGACATCGCCGAATACCGGGTTGCATCTAAAAACCGGCGATAAGGCTCCCTCGGGCGGCAATTCCGCCGCGTTTTCGTAGTATCGGCGGGCACGCACGGTCGTTATGTAATATATCCGCACTCCGTGCGACGGAATCATCAGAATCTCCCTACCTCTTTGATGAAGAAAAGGTATTCTGCTTTTGCCCTCCCCTCTTAGATTGACGTAAAAGGGCATCGAGGCCGGTCGGGATTAGGGGCTCAGGTGGGTGAGCGGTATGCAATCTCCATGATCCCCGAGTTTCGCTCGCTCAGGGAACCTTGAGGATATCCAGCATATTCTCAATCATACGCTGGGTCGCGCCCCAGATTTTATAGCCCTGGTAGCGATAGGTCTGAATGGGAATGGTCTCGCCATCGTATAGCCAGGTTTCCGCATTCAGGTTGCCGCGGTCTGCGAGAAACGTGAACGGTACGGAGAAAATCTCGGCCACCTCCCAGGCGTTTGGTTGAAAATCGTACGGGTGGGGAATCACCCCAACATAGGGCGTAACCACATAGTTGCTGGCCATGGTGCGCAGGTCGTCCAAGGGGCCGATCTGCTGGACGTCTGACGGGTATAAGCCCAGCTCTTCTTCGGATTCTCGCAGGGCGGTGTGCAGGAGAGACGCATCCTTTTTGTCCGCTCGTCCGCCCGGAAAGGAGACATCGCCCTTATGGGTCGGCATATTGGACGTGCGAAGCGTAAACAGGAGATGGTAGGCGCCCTCACGCTCGAAGAAGGGGACGAGCACCGCGGCGCGTTTGGCGGATTGATCGTCGTCCACGATACGAGTTCGACTCTGAAGATGGATTCTCAGGGTAGCGATCAGGTCGGTATGCACTGCTGACAGCCCATCACATCCGCGGTGGTGAGGCAAGGAAGCGTATACGGTTGTCTTGTGAGGGCCCATCCTCAGTTGTTATTGATGTGGCTACAACGGTGCGAGATGGACCGAGCGCTCAAGGGAGACCGGCACGGTCTGTCTCGATAGGCGTGTCTCAGGAGTCTGACAGACATAACCAGGTTAAGAGGTTGAACCATATGGAAAACCCATCAAGCGATAAAATGCGCCTGGGCTTCTGGACGCCAGTGTATGGCAATTGGATCATCTCAAAAGATCCAGACACGATGGATGCCTCATTTGAATATACCAAGCGCCTGACACTGCTGGCCGAAGAGCTGGGCTTTGCCACCGTGCTGCTGGCCGAGCATACGTTTAATCCGTTTGGCCCTGAGCTGAATCAGCAGGACGCTTGGACGACCAGTGCGGCCTTGGCCGCGATTACCAAGAACATTGAACTCATGCCGGCCGTGCGTCCGGCCTTTAAGCATCCGGCAACAGTGGCCAAGATGGCCTGTAGTATTGACGAGATTTGTGGTGGCCGCGCCGCGCTTAACCTTGTGACTGGCTGGTGGCAACGTGAATGGGAGGCGATGGGATTACCACCTATGCCGCATGATGATCGCTATGTCCGATCTGAAGAATTTCTTACCATTCTCAAAGGACTATGGACACAGCCGCATTTTAGTTTTGAAGGACGCTACTATCAGGTCGACGATATTACCCTGACACCGCCTCCCATTCGTAAACCACATCCGACCATTTACTTTGGTGGAGAGTCTGACGTGGCTCAGCGTTTGGCGGCAAAACTAGCCGATGTGTATCTCATAAACGGACGGCCAGTAGATGAAACAAAGACATTGGTCGATCAAGTTCGTGCCTCTGCGGTAGAACAGGGCCGTGAGGTACAGTTTGGTATGAGCGCGTTCGTGATCTGCCGTGACTCAACGACAGCAGCGCAAGAAGAACACGCCCGGCTGCATAGCCTACGCTATGAGGAACCGATCGCTGGCGTTGACCGTAAAGCGGTCATGACTCGGACGTATGGATACGCAGTCGGCCATATTGGTACAAACGGCGGAACAGCAGCCGGCATGGTGGGTACTCCCCAACAGGTCGCCGCTCAGTTCCGTGCCTTTCAAGACATTGGCGTGACCACTTTTCTCCTTCAGTTTCATCCCATGTTGGAAGAGATGGAACGCTTTGGGGAAGACGTCATGCCGCGTCTGTATGGGTAAGGGAACGCTTCTGTCTCGTTTTACTCTCCCGGCTCTGCTCTAATCGGTAGCGCCAGCGGGCGGATCGGCGAGCCGGTTGCGCCGCGTATTTTGATCGGCGCGGCGATAAAGGCGAATTCATACACTTGGTCTTTGGCCAAATCCTCCAGCCACAGCAGTTCGAGGAGACACACCCCCCGTTGGGTAAACAAGTAGTCGTGCACACTGTCTTTCGCCATCGGAAATTTTTCGACCCCCATATTGTCCGCACCGATAATGACCGCTCCGTTATCGACCAGCCAGGTGGCACTTTCTTTGGTAATACCCGGATCGTTATGCACGAACTTTTTGGGGTCGGGCCAGACCGTCATACGTCCGGTGCGGATTAAAACGGCATCATTCTTCTGTAGGCGGACGCCTTGTTTCTGCATCACTCGCTGAAGGTCTTCGACCGTAATCTCATATGAGGGCGGTAGCATGTCCACGCCCTGCTCTCCCGCAACATCAATCAGAATCCCACGCGTGATAATGGGGGGGATGGCATCCGCTCCGGCCTTGGTCCAGCCCTTGTCGCTCAAATAGGTCGAGGCGTCGTAGCCATTAAAGATCTTCTCGCCTCGCCCGAGGTGGTTCAGCGCGTCAATATGCGTGCCCGTGTGAGCGGACAGGGTATAGGCATCATCGTATAAGGCGAGGTTGGGCGGACCGCCGGCCGGGGACAACTGCTCGACCCGCATCCCGCGTGGCGTATGCGTCATCCACATGTGAAACGGCGGATCGCCCATCCCGAGGTTGGACAGGTCGGGCATCCCTACGAAGTTCTCAACGCTGAGGTCGTAGGTTTTACCGCTGCTGACACGTTGCAAGACGGCAAGAGTATTCGCCTCGGTTAATTCGTTGAGGACGCCAATTTCATCGTCCGGACCATACGGACTCTTGGCCACATCGTCGGCTTGAGCGATAGACCAGGTGAAGAAGACAAACACACTCGATAAAAATCTTGCTTGAAGACCGGCCCACCATATCTTTTTCGTGCCCATTTTTGCCCTCCTGTTGCTTTATAGCGATAGGTCACAAGAGGGTATGGGAGTTCGTACGCCCCTACAACCAACGTTTTCCTTGACACTTAACACACGACAGAGCTAGGGTCCGGCTCAGGGGACATCCATCCAAGTCGAAAGGAGAAAGTTATGCCCAGCGTGGTCACTGGCGATGATTTGAGGGCGGCGCGACGACCGCTGTCTCAAGCCTCCATGCTCCCGCCTGCCTGTTACACCTCACCCGAATTTTATGCGCAAGAAGTCGAGCGTATTTTCTTGAAAGAATGGCTCTGCGTCGGGCGGACAGACCAGGTAGAGAAGCCGGGAGATTTTTTTACGCTGATGCTGCTGGGCGAGCGCCTGATTATTGTCCGAGATGAGGACAATCAGGTTCGGGTGTTATCAAATGTCTGTCGGCATCGCGCCACTCAAGTGGTGGAAGGACACGGAAACCTCCCCCGGTTTGAGTGCCCCTACCACGGCTGGACCTACTCGCTGAAAGGCGAACTCATTGGTGCGCCCGAGATGCAACGCACCGATAACTTTGACAAAACACAATGTCACTTGGCTGCGCCGCGGGTCGAGACCTGGGAGGGATTTATTTTCGTCAACTTTGATACGCAGGCTAAGCCGCTTGGACCGAGGCTGGCCCCCCTCTCGCAACGCCTCCAGCACTACCAGCTGAGCGAGATGCGTACCGTGAAAACGATGGTCTATGAGGGCAACTGGAACTGGAAGATCATGGTGGAGAACTATATGGAAGGCTATCATGTGCTCGGCTTGCACAAAGGGCCGCACGATGTGATGCCCGTCCATTCGACCCATGATGCTTCGCGTCAGGATTACAACTTTCACGTCGAACCGCACAATGAGGCGTTTGGAATCATCTGGGGAGATTTTGCCTCGCCGGGGGCCACGTTTTATTCACCTGGGGTGACGGAGGCTGAGCCAGGCAGGACGGAGTGGCTGCCTTCGCCGTTTCCACTGATCGAAGGCCTCTCTGCAGAAGAGCGTCTGCGCGGAGACTTTATCAATGTCTACCCAACCCATCTCCTCACCCCGTTGCCGGACGGTATGTTTTACGGACAGATCCTGCCCCAAGCGGCTGACCGCATTACGTGGAGCCTGTCGCTGTGCTTCCCACCGGAGACCTTAGAAATGCCCGACTTCGAGCAACACCTGGCACACGCGGTCGAGGGGGTCGAGTTCATCAACTCCCAGGATATGTGGGCGTGCGAGTCGGTCCAGCGCGGGTTGGCCTCGCGCATGGCGCAGCCCGGACGCTACTGTCACCTCGAGGAATGTATTCATCAACTGGCGCAATACGTCATGGATAAAGTCCTGGACACCCGAGTCTGAAACAGACGCAAGAAAAAGGAGGAGATATGGCCACAAAGGACATCAAGCTTGCCTATGGAATTGACGTGGACGCGGTCGGTGGCTGGCTGGGATCGTACGGGGGAGAAGACTCACCGGACGATATATCGCGCGGTTTGTTTGCCGGCGAAATCGGCGTGCCGCGTTTGCTCAAGCTGTTCGAGAAGTATGGCATGAAGACGAGTTGGTTTATTCCCGGCCACTCGATCGAGACGTTTCCAGAGCAGACCCACATGATTGTTGAGGCCGGGCACGAGATTGGCGCGCATGGCTACTCCCACGAAAACCCCATCGCCATGACACCCCAGCAAGAGGAAGACGTGCTGGTCAAAATCATCGGTCTGATCGAGGAAAAGTCGGGCAACCGTCCCTCCGGCTATGTGGCCCCCTGGTGGGAGTTCTCGAACGTGACCAACGAACTCCTGCTCAAACACGGCTTCCGCTATGACCACAGTCTGATGCATAACGACTTCCATCCCTATTATGTCCGGGTCGGTGATACCTGGACGAATATCGACTATTCCAAGCCGGCAGAAGAATGGATGAAGCCGCTCATGCGCGGTGAGGAAACCGATCTGGTTGAGATTCCGGCCAACTGGTATCTCGACGATTTGCCGCCCATGATGTTCATCAAAAAATCGCCCAACAGCCACGGTTTTGTGAATCCGCGTGACATCGAACAAATGTGGCGGGATCAGTTCGACTGGATCTACCGTGAATATGACTATGCCGTATTCACCATGACCATTCACCCCGACGTGAGCGGCCGCCCGCAGGTGCTGATGATGCACGAACGCCTGATTGAATATTTCAACAGTCACGCCGGAGTGAGCTGGACTCCGTTCTCGGAGATCGCTGAAGACTTCGCCCAACGACAGCCGCGTCAATAATGTCCAATAGTACCTTGGAGGAAGTATGCAGTTTACCAAGCTTGGCAACACTGGAATGACCGTGTCTCGGCTCTGTCTCGGCTGCATGAGCTATGGAGGCGGTCCGCAGCCCGAATGGGCGATGCCGCGTGACTGGGCGCTGGGCCAAGACGAAGCCCGCGAGCACTTTGTGGCGTCGCTCGAAGCCGGCGTAAACTTTTTCGATACCGCCGACGTCTACTCGATTGGGCTGAGCGAAGAGATTACCGGACACTGGTTGGGGGAGTTGGCCTCACGCGACGATATTGTCGTTGCCACCAAAGTATGGGGCAAGATGGGGCCTGGGCCAAACCGTGGCGGGCTGAGTCGTAAGCATATTGTTGAGGCGTGCGAAAATTCTTTGCGTCGTCTCAAAATGGACTATATCGACCTGTATCAGATTCACCGCTGGGATTTTTCCACTCCGATTGAAGAAACCCTGGAAGCACTTGATACGCTCGTCCGTAGCGGCAAGGTGCGCTATTTGGGCGCGAGCAGCATGGCCGCCTGGCAGTTTTCCAAGGCTCTCTATCTAGCCAAGGAACACGGCTGGCACCGCTTCGTGACCATGCAGAACCACTACAACCTGATCTATCGTGAGGAAGAACGGGAGATGAATCCGCTGTGTATCGACCAAGGCGTGGCGCTCATTCCGTGGAGCCCGCTGGCGCGCGGCTTCTTTGCCGGTAACCGTCAGCCCGAGAAGAGCACGGCCCTGACCAAGCGCGCAGAAACCGATGCGTTTGCGCATAACAATTATTTTCGTGAGAACGATTTCGTTATTGCCGCAACAGTAGAAAAGGTCGCCGAACAGCGGGGTGTCACACCGACCCAGATTGCCTGTGCCTGGATACTCCAGACGCCGGGCGTCACCGCGCCCATAATCGGAGCCACGAAGCTGCATCATCTGGAAGAACTCTTTGCCGCTGTTGATATGGAACTGAGCGATGAGGAAGTCGCGACACTCGAAGCGCCGTATCAGCCCCATCCCATCCTGGGGCATGAGCAGCCAAGCCCGTCCAAGATGGTGTAAGGAGGTGGCCCGTGCAACTTATCGATAAAGACGTTCCCGGTCCGAAGCGTGACTTTGCCGGCTATGGCCGGCGGCCACCGAAAGTGGTCTGGCCGAATAACGCCAAGGTCGCCGTCAATCTTGTGGTAAATTATGAAGAAGGCTCCGAGTATGCAAAGCCGGCCGGCGACGAGCGTAACGAAGGGCTGGCCGAGATCAACTATGCGCTTGATAAAAAATATCGAGACCTCGCGACTGAGTCCGTCTATGAATACGGCAGCCGGGCCGGAATCTGGCGGCTCATGCGCCTCTTCGACGAATATAAAATCCAGGTGACGTTTTTTGCCTGCGCGGTCGCCCTGGAGCGGAATCCTGAAGTGGGCGAATGGATAGCCGAGAGTGGCCACGAGCCGTGTTCCCACGGCTGGCGTTGGAGCGAGCACTGGCGACTGAGTCGGGAAGAAGAGCAGCAGCATATGCAGTGGGCTATCGAGTCGATTCAGAAGACGTGCGGCGAGCGCCCGCTGGGCTGGTACTGTCGTTACGGGCCGAGCGTAAACACGCGTGAGCTTATTGTCGCCGAAGGCGGCTTTGTGTATGACGCGGACGCCTATAATGACGACCTGCCGTATTTTACCCAAGTCGGAGACACACAACATCTGATCGTGCCGTACTCTTTCACCTATAACGACGCGCGCTATGTCCTGCCCCAGGGCTATGGGAGCCCGACGGATTTTTTTGAGTCGTGTAAGCGCGGCCTGGACGAACTCTCGGCAGAAGGCGAGGCCGGCTAT
>JAJDZM010000073.1 GCA_022824615.1 Candidatus Binatia bacterium
CATCCAACCTGCGGCGGTCGCCATGCCGTTAGCGACGGCACCGACCCGCGAGCCAGCAACATAAAAGTCGCTTGTTGATTCGGCTTTGGCTCGCCAGGCGATGCCGATATAGAGCGCAAACGAAAGACCAACGATGATGAAGGTCCAAATTTTGACCGGATCTGTCTGAAAGAGGTCCATCACTGGACACCCCGCTCGCTGCGTACCTCTTCTTGTTCCTCCAGGCCATATTCCCGGTCCAGACGATTCATCAGCCACACGTACACGAAGATCAGGATGACAAAGACATACATCGAGCCCTGTTGCGCCATCCAAAAACCAAGCCGAAAGCCGCCCAGCCGGATGGTGTTCAGTTCGTCAACACAGAGAATGGACAGCCCAAAAGAAACGATAAACCAGACGCTGAGCAGGGCTCCGACAATGAGAAGATTCGTACGCCAATAACGCTGGGATATATGAGGTACAGATTCATCTTTCATATATGACACACCTCTTGATAGGCCAGACGGAGTAAACCGAGGAGATAGAGCCGAGGTCTTTTCCTGAGCTGGAAATCAACTAGGCAGCGTCCGGTGGCGAGGGGAATTCATGCGAGACCATATAGTGAAGTACAGTCTGGGGGGTGATCAAACCGACCACAACATCTTGGCGAACCACGGGCAAGTGATGGATTCTCTGCTCTCGTAAAATGGCGAGCACCTGATCCGCGGGGGTGAATTCATCGACGGTTATCACATGTTCCGTCATCAGCGTTTCCACGGTTACGTCGTTGGAACGCTGGGCAAGAAAGGCATCAAGCATATCGCTTTCGGTGATGATACCCACAACCCGTCCGTTCGCATCGGTGACAGGCAGACCGGTGATGTCCAACCGGGCAAGTTGACGTGCAGCCTCGGCTAGGGTCGTCTTAGGAGAGACAACCACATCGTTTGCCGCCATAAATTGTCGGGCGTGCCCTTTCACTGACACCTCCCTCTCCACCACCGGGTGTATCGAGTCAAACGGGGGTATTGTGACACACTCAACCTATCACGTCGAGATTGCCCATAATGGATTGCTCCCCGACCGCCACGCTCACCTATGGCAGTGTCACCATCAGATCGGCTCGAAGACACCTCACTTCTGTGATATTGGTGCAATAACACCTTTTAGAGGAGGAGTAGAAAGATGCCAGTCGTCCACAACGAAGCAGTAGAGAAATTTGCCCTCCCCGGCTTGGAACACCAGACTCTGGCCGGCCCGGAACATGGCATGCAGACCTTAGAAATGTGGATGCAGACCATTAAGCCCGGTAGTGGGACGCCCGTTCACCGTCACGACTGCGAAGAGGCTATCGTGGTGTTGTGCGGCTCGGGACGCTTGACGGTCGAAGGAAAGGATACGGATTTCGGCCCGAACTCGACCCTCCAGATCCCACGCGATGTGATCCATCAGATAGTCAATACCGGGACAGAAGATATGTTCATTGTGGCGGCGCTCGGCCAGGCACCGGTCAAAGTCTGCACCGCAGACAATGAACACATGCCCCTCCCCTGGCAAGCCTAAGGCGTCAGCGCGCGGGCTGAGGGTCGGGCCTCTTCCCCGGCCCTTCTTCTGGTCCACAGAAAGAAGCTCCCCGCACCCAGCCCGCCGCCTATCACATCCGCAACAATATCGGCTGCGCTGGGCACCCGTCCCGGCACGAAGCTCTGATGCCATTCATCACTGAGCCCATACCCAAGGGTGAAAATGAGGGCGAAAAGCACGGCTGTCAGGGACGAACATCCCGCCCACGTCTCTCTGAGCGCCACTGTCCAGAGCCAGCCCAATACGGCATAGGCGGTCACATGGGCTAACGTATCAGAGGAAGGAAGCACGTGGGGCAGACGCAGTCTGGGTTGATCGGACAGATAGTAGAGCAACCCGCAATAACCGACGACCGACGACCATGCGAGGAACCGTCTGCCCCACGTCGCCCTCCCCTTTTGTCCCACCTGTTCGTGCAGCAATGGTATGATCTTCCACACGTCCTTAGCCATCTCCTAGCTGACGTCCATGATCTGCGTATTCACAAAATAGGGAAAGTCGAACGTGGTCATCTCACCGACCTGCCTGCCTGGGATAGGCAGCACACGAACAGAGAGCGGTTTCTGCAACTTCCAGCCTAAATCCCCCACATCTGAGAGGAGTCCCATGAGATGCTGTTGAGAGACGTTGCCGGCAAGCGGTATGGTATCCAGCCCCGTGCCGCACACCGCGGAATAGGTCAGCAGTTGGGGCAGACTGATTTTTCCTTGATTATTGCGTTCGGCGAGACCGGCATCTTCGAGGACTGGCAACATGAGTCCACAATAGCCGCATTGCTCGAGGGCGGTCGCTTTGAGTGCGGCGGTGATCAAGGCGGCTGCCGCCAGCGTGCCCGGACTACCAAAGGGAGCGGCGCTGATCCGCTCAATTGCCCAAGCGATACTGCTCTCGGGACCCGGCGCCGGTGAAATGTCAAAACCGGCAAAGCGGAAAGGCTGCGGTTCCAAGCGCTCCAGACGCTGCTCAAGGGGACGAAGCTGGCGTTCAAATTCCCGTTGTATCCGGGCGACAAGCCCGGCCGGACTGAGATCAGGCTGGGCAACGGATGCCACCACATCGGCCGCTTCAAGGGCAAGGGAGACGGCCGGCGTTCCAGCGTGGAAGGCTGCCGGGAAAAAAGGGGTTTGGGCCCGAATGTGTATCCCTGCCGCAAACCGGAGATTGCCAAATCCGTCCGGCGTTACATCTGCGATCTTCCTCATAATACCGGCGATCGCCTGGGTCACGGGCCGGGTAGGAACCTGATCGCCGTTGCCGAGACGCGCACTGACGAACACTGCTTCAGTCCCGGCGATCAGGTCTGGCAACAAGTCAACAAACTTCTGCTCCTCGGGCAGGCCGGGGTCTACCGGACCGAGCGCACAATAATCCAGCCCGTTGGCGAGACAGCAGGCTTCCAGTTCCTGGGCAAAGCGTAGGACCGCAGCAGGAGAACAGCCGGCCAGGTATTGAGGAAATGGGGGAGTGGCTAAACGCAGGGTTTGTACCGCCAGTCCCTCCGCCTCGCAGATGGTCTTGACTTCTTGGGCAAAGCGTCCACCGTGCGTGATCCGAGCGGTCTTCAACGGAAAGCCAGGGTCGAGTCCTATCGTAATGGACCGAATCTTCATCGGTTCCCCTCTCCATCAGCGGCGGGCGGAGCCATCTCCAGCATTGTCGCAGCCACGTTCTGCCCATTGGCACCGTTTCCATTTATCAGTTATTATGCACGGGAAAAATAGAGTGACCCGACTATGGCGAAAAAAGAGGAGCCGACCACCCTATTGGACGAACAGGCCACGGGAGAGGGAGCTGATGTTCAGATTCGCCTGACGCGCCGCCCCCCATGGCAACCATCCCCGCGCCTCCCCGACTATCTGCTGGAAGACGAGTTGAATAGGCTCATGGACCCGCGCGAGTGGAAAACCTACCGGGCCCTGTGGCGGCACTCCATCGGTTTACGCCGGACTCCACTGATTACGGCGGGCTATGCCGAAATCTGTGAGATGACGGGTCTGTCCCGCGCCTCGGTTATTCGAGCATTGAAAGGACTCATGAAGAAACGCTATGTTATCCGCATTCTCGGACCAGAGGCGAAGGGTGAGACCCGGGTCGAAAAGGCCCGGCTCCCAACCAAACCGCGAGACGGACATCGATATCTGGTCTGTACGTATCGTGAAGTCATAGAAGGGCGGCTCAAGGACGGCACGCCCCTCAAGGATATTCCCGAAGGTGGCCTTTTCCCGGAAGAGGTCCAGGTCTTTCGTCGTGAAGAGCAAGACCCTTTATTCTCGACCTAGCGCCCTTGCATCCGGTCTCCGCGTGGGGCATTCTCGGTCAATTACGAGTGGCGATAGACCTATGAGTGCAGGAGTGACGCAACGGTATTGTGGACAGAGATCGGGACTGGTGTTCGGCATCGTCGTCTTCCTTGCATTCAGCCTGTTCGACTGGACCGTGCCACGCGTCTCTGAGGCACAATTCCTGGGCCAGGGCACGCGCTTGGGAAACCGCTTGACGCGCGAGAGTCGGGTGCGGCTTCGCCAGGAAAAGCAAAAAAGAGGGTCGGGACCGGAACTGGAAGAGATTATCCGTCGTCTGGGGAATGACCGGCCGGAAACACGCATGAGCGCGGTGAAATCGCTCGGAGAAATGAAAAACCCCAAGACGATTGACTATCTGCTCAATGCCACCGCGGATGCTGATATCCGTGTCAAAGTCAAAGCCATTGAATATCTGGGCAATATGCGGGCGACCGATGCCACCCCGGCCCTGGCCCAGCAGTTGTTTTTACGTGACGTGCATGCCGGGGTCAAAAAAAAGGTCCTGATTGCCTTAGGCAAAATTGGGGACCCACGTGGCGCCATGCCCATTATGGAGTTTCTTCGACGCGACCTTGATGTGCCGACAAAGGGCACAGCTCTGTTTGCCCTGAAAGAGGTGGGGACGGAGGATGTCCTCACATTTCTCGATGAATTCTCCCGTATCGAGGAGTCCGTCCCGCTGCGGAGGCTGGCTGCCGATGCAGCGATGGATATCCGTCACCGCCTCTCGCCGGAATTTGCTCCTGTGGTCCCCTCGTTCGTGAAACAAGTTGAGCTGCGAGAAAAGATGAATAAGGGCGCACAACCGTAATCCTTGGGTGTGGCTGGAATGTTTGCCTCTGGATTGTTGCTGGAAAGGGAAGGAATGCATGCGTAAGAGCGGATCGGTACGACACGGCGTTTTCACCGCTGGCCTCCTCCTCCTGTCAGGGTTGCTGCTGGTGGACCGCCTCCCCCTGCACGCCCTGGAATTATTCGGTTCAAAAAAAAAGGAGGAAAAGAGCGAGGCGGAAGCGCGGCAACCGGTAGTCACAGGTGTGAGCCAGCTTCCCGATTTTGCCAATATAGCGAAAACGACCATGCCTGCGGTCGTGAATATCTCAACAACCCAGACATCGACCCGGCGCCCCCAGCGTCGTCAGAGACCAATGCCGGGTCCAAACCCATTTGGCGGGGAAGACCCCTTTGAAGAATTCTTCCGTCGCTTTTTTGGCGACCGCCCTCCCCCGCGCCAGCAGCGCAGTCTAGGCTCCGGCTTCATTATCAGCCCGGACGGCTATATTGTCACCAATGAGCATGTTGTAGGCCAGGCCGACAAAATTACGGTCCGTCTCTCAGACGAGGATGAGTTTGAGGCGACAATTATTGGGACCGACGATAAGACGGACCTGGCCCTGATCAAAATTGAGTCGGAAGAGTCCTTTCAGAGTGTCCCGCTCGGCAGTTCGTCGGACTTGCAGATTGGCGACTGGGTCATGGCCATCGGCAACCCGTTCGGTCTCGAACAAACAGTAACGGCTGGCATCGTCAGCGCCAAAGGGCGGGTTATCGGTGCCGGGCCGTATGACGATTTTATCCAGACGGATGCCTCGATTAACCCCGGCAACTCGGGCGGCCCCCTCTTGAACCTCCGGGGCCAGGTCGTGGGTATTAACTCGGCCATTTTTAGCCAGGGCGGCGGCAATATCGGTATCGGCTTTGCCATTCCCATCGATATGGCCAAGTCGATCATTAACCAACTCAAAGACTCGGGGAAAGTCACCCGTGGCTGGTTGGGGGTCGCTATTCAAACGGTCACGGCAGAGCTGGCAAAATCCTTTGATCTGGAAGAGCCCCTCGGCGCCCTGGTCGCTGAGGTTACCGAGGGTGGACCGGCAGAAAAGGCGGGTATTGAGCGGGGCGATATCATTACCCACTTCAAGGGTGAACAAATTCTGAAATCACACGACCTCCCGGCTATGGTGGCGCGCACCCCGGTTGGGGAAAAGGTCAACGTCACCATTCTGCGTGGTGGGAAAGAACAAACCATCTCCGTCGCGCTTGGAGAATTGACCGATCAGATCGCCCAAGCGGGTGGCGGCGAAGAGAGCGAGGCAAGTTGGGGCCTGACCGTCGCCGACATCTCAGACGAACATCTCCAACGCTACCGCCTGCCAGACGACCAAAAAGGCGTCGTTGTCACGGCGGTTGAGCCTGGCAGCCCAGCCGAACTGGCCGGTATCCGTCCCGGAGATGTGATCGAAGAGGTGAACCGGCAGACCGTAAAATCGGTGCGCGATTTCACGACGGCCGTAGAGGAAGTCAAAGACGCAGAGACCCTCCTGCTCCTGGCCCGTCGAGGGAATTTCACGTCGTTCTTTGCACTCCGTAAACAAGGCTAAAAGACGCCTGTGGGGCGACTAGCGTCCCACAGGCGCGTGCCATGCCCGGCTTTTTCAGGCAAACAGAGGCGCACCGACAACGATGCCATACCTCAGGCTATAGTCCCTGAGCCAACTCAATCAAATAGCCGTCCGGATCACGCACGTAGGCCGTCCGCTGTCCCCACGGGCGGGTTGTCGGCGGGGTGACCGGTGTTGCTCCACCAGCCAGTATTTCCGCATACGCCGCCTCAACATCGACGACTTTGAAGCCCAGCTCGAAGCCCGGAGCAGTCTGTTGAGCGGGCTCCAGGGCGAAACCGACCACGGCTTCCATGGCCGGGCGGGTATAGAATCCAATGCGGGTCACACCGGTGTCGAGTTGGGCGTAGTCTCCGGAACGATGGCCGAGTTTGAGCCCGAGAACCTGGGTATAGAAATCGAGGGCGCGGTCGAGGTCATCAACAATCAGGATGATATAGTCTGCCACTTCAAGTTGCATACGGGTATCCTGGCAGGACCGGCCTCAGACCGTTGCTGGCGTAGTGGAGGGATAGGGCTGCAAGACCTCTTCCATTGTTCGTGGCTGGTCAAAGAAAGACAGCACCCGCAGCAGGACTTCGTCCACAATAGCATCCGGGCAGGACGCTCCGCAGGTGAGGGCAATCTCAAGTGGACGGTGTTCGGGTAGCCAGTCCTGCGTGGTCTCGACCTGTTGCCGGTCTAAAACAAAATGGTTGATATGGGCCGGGGAGACGATGTCCTTTGCACCTTGAACGAAATACGTCCGCATAGCCGCCCGGCAGAGCTCGACAATATGCGAGGTGTTTGACGAATTATACCCGCCGACAACAAGGCTCAGGTCAGCCCCATGCTCAATTAACGCATACGTGGCGTGCTGATTCTCATTGGTCGCATAACACAGGGTATCAGACGTGTCGGCAAAGGTCTCACTCAACCGCTCCTCGCCGTAACGGTCGGCCAGGGCCTGACGCAGAATCTGGGCAACCTGTCGAGTTTCGGAAGCCAACATCGTGGTCTGATTGACAACACCCAGCCGTTGCAAATCTCGCTCAGGGTCGAAACCGCGAGAGCAGGTATGACCGAAGTGCGCAAAGAAAACGTTCGGTTCAAGTCGGCCACGAATAATGTCACCTAAGATATGCGTTTCTTCGAGATTGAGGACGACGACAGTCGGCGCATTTTGAATACTATGCGAGAAGGTCGCACGGGTTTCTTCATGGGAAGCTTTTCCGTGCACGATAACGGTATAACCGCTACTCCCAAGCTGAGCGCTGCGTTTCCAGACGCGCTCTACAAACGGACAGGTCGTGTTATAGGTGTACGGGTCTAAGCCGCGTTGGGCTAAGGCGTCCTGGACTTCCACACTCGCACCAAAGGCTGGGACGACCACAATGTCCTCCGCGGTGAGCTCATCCCAGGCGATCAGGTGTTCGCCCGCTGAGGAGAAGATAAAGCGCACCCCCCGCTCCTGGAGATCCTGGTTCACCGCCGGATTGTGGATCATTTCGCTTAGGAAAAAAATACGCTTATCGCTATTCTCCTGAAGCGTCCGATACGCGATCTCAACCGCATTCTCCACGCCAAAGCAGAAACCGAAATGACGGGCAAGGATAAAACGGACCGGACCAAAGTCGAGCACTGTGGGCAGTAAGTCCTGCTTGCGGGGGTCATGCAGTTGGCGGTATTTTTTCACCCGCGAGATAATCGGGCTTTTATAGAAGTCTGGGATATGAAACTGCCGAGCCATGCAATGTCCTCTCTGCCCTACCCTGACTCAGTATGCTCTGGACGGACGGAAAACCTTGAAAACCGGCTCACTTTCCTCTACCAGATTGCCTCATCTTTCGCAATATTGTTGAGATTCTTCACCCCTTTGAGGCGGTATGGGCCTCGGCGTCAAGGCTCCGCTTGTTCGTGCCTAAGGGCTGTGGTACGGGGGGCAGGTGTACTCACGCATACGGGGAGGCAATATGAAAACACGCGCAGCAGTAGCCTGGGAAGCCGGCAAACCACTCGAACTGGAAGAAGTTGATGTCCAAGGTCCGCAAAAAGGCGAAGTGCTGGTCCAGATCAAGGCGACCGGTGTGTGTCATACCGATGCCTTTACCCTGTCAGGAGATGATCCGGAAGGCGTGTTCCCCGCTATTCTCGGTCACGAAGGCGGGGGCGTTGTGGTCGAGGTTGGCGCGGACGTCAGCAGCGTCAAAGAAGGCGATCATGTCATTCCCCTCTACACACCGGAAGACCCCAATTGTCCGTTCATCAAATCGGGCAAGACCAACCTGTGCCAGACGATACGCGGGACACAAGGCCGTGGGCTCATGCCTGACGAGTCCAGCCGTTTTTCGCACAACGGCAAGACCATCCACCATTATATGGGAACCAGTACCTTTAGCGAATACACCGTGCTGCCTGAGATCAGTACTGCGGTGATCCAAAAAGACGCCCCGCTTGAGAAAGTCTGTTTGCTCGGCTGCGGAGTCACTACCGGGATCGGCGCGGTCAAAAACACGGCAAAAGTGGAGCCGGGCAGTACGGTTGCAGTATTCGGTCTGGGCGGAATCGGTCTGGCCGTCCTCGTCGGAGCCGGCATGGCCAAGGCGGAACGCATCATTGCCATTGACGTGAATCCTGGCAAATTCGACCTGGCCAGGAAGTTCGGAGCAACCGATGTCGTCAATCCACAGGATCATGCCACGCCCATCCAGGACGTGATTGTGGATATGACTGGCGGCGGCGTCGACTACTCGTTCGAGTGCATCGGGAATGTGAACACCATGCGGGCCGCGCTGGAATGCTGTCACAAAGGCTGGGGAGAGTCGACGATTATTGGGGTGGCAGGAGCGGGTCAGGAGATTGCGACACGACCTTTCATGCTGGTCACGGGCCGCGTCTGGCGTGGCACTGCGTTTGGCGGAGTGAAGGGCCGTTCAGAACTCCCCTGGTTTGTCGAACATGCCATGACGGGCGAGATCCCGCTTGACGATTTCATTACGCACACTATGCCGCTCGATGAGATCAATACGGCATTTGATCTCATGCATGAGGGCAAAAGCATTCGGTCGGTAATTCATTATTAAAGGCTCCCCTCCCTGAGACAGACAGGAAAGCGGCCTGTCCCGCTGCCGCTTTCCTGTGGGACTTGGTATGGATATCTCTGATCAAGCGGATAGTCTCCTCAAGGTCGTGCATGACCTCGCTCCCCACGTCCGTTCGCTCAGTCATCAGATTGAAACCCAGCGTCGCCTCCCCCAGTCTCTTGTTGATGCCATGGCCGCCGCGGGCCTCTTTCGTCTGCTGATTCCTCGCTCGATGGGCGGTCTTGAGGTCGACGTCGCTACGTTCATCCAGACTATTGAGGCGGCTGCGGCCCTGGACGGATCAGTCGGCTGGTCGGCCATGATCGGTGCAACAGGAGGACTGACGAGTGGCTATCTTCCGCTGGAAACTGCTCAGGAGATCTACGGCAGTGATCCTCATATCGTCACTGCCGGTGCCCTCGCTCCACACGGTCGGGCTAGGCCGGTCGAGGGCGGCTACCAGGTAACGGGACGTTGGCCCTTTAACAGTGGTTGTGAATATTGCGCCTGGCTCATGGGGAACTGCATTATCCATGAGGCGAATGAGGCTCCACGGCTGCGTTTGGACGGACAGCCAGACATTCGTCTGATGCTCTTTCCTGCGGCGGAAGCCGACATCATCGACACCTGGTCAGTCTCCGGCCTCCGAGGAAGCGGCAGTCACGATATTGCGGTCCAGGACCTCTTTATCCCCGCGGAAAGAACAGTTGCCTATGGCCTTGAGCCCCCTACGCAGCCCGGCCCGCTCTATGCCTTCCCAACCTTCGGATTGTTGGCGATCAGCGTTGCCAGCGTAGCCGTGGGCATTGCCCGCGGCAGCATTGACTGTCTGATGGAGGTTGCCCGCACCAAGATTCCCACCGGAGGGCGTCGCCCGCTCTGCGAACGCCCCTTTGTCCACATGCAGCTTGCACAGGCCCAAGCACGGTTTCAGGCAGCGCGCGCCGGACTCCTGGCAGTGGCCCAGGAAATATGGGACATGACGTGTCAGGGGGAAGCGATTCCCCTTGAGCAGCGTGCGGCTATTCGACTGGCCGCCAACCACGCCACCAGCGAGTCGGCCGCAGTGGTGGATGCCATGTATACTGTCGCTGGAACCAGCGCTATCTGGGATACGAGTCCGCTCCAGCGGGCCTTTCGCGACATCCATGTGCTGACCCAACACGCGGTCATCGCACCACCCTTATATGAACTTGCCGGCCGTGTCCTGTTTGGCCTTAGGATCGATACGTCGATGCTATAGCCGTCCGGCCGCTTTTTTCCTCCTCTCGCCTGTCAGGGAACGACTTTTTTGATCAATTGGAGGCTGACGTGAGGGTCGTGGTAAGGGCCGCTGACCTGAAACGGCAGTGCCGTGAGTCGGTCGGTGCTCTGGGCGAGCAGTTTGCCCGCCAACGGTACCTTTTCAACCACACTCGTAAGACCGCGCAGCGGAATAACCTCGGTCGTGATATCGAGCACTTTCTGCCGTAAGTTCACCCGACCTCGGGCGTCCAGGCGCACGGCCTCTCCGATGAGAGACAGGTTCTCGGTGGTGAGTTGCCCGTGCTGCACGACGACATCTCCGGTCAGCGAAGAAAAGGGCAGCCCTTCGCGGGGGACCTGCGGCAACGAGAAACTGAGCAGGCTTTGCAGGCTGACGGCGGTCCAGAGCCGAACGAGAATCGGGAGTTGCTGGGCAACACCGTCTTGCACCGAGAGAGTCAATATACCATCCCATTCCTCAGGATCGTCCCAGAACTCCCAATTGACAACCTCGATGTCGCCGCTGGCATCTAAGGTACCTGAGAGGGTATCGGTTGGATGGCCAAGCGCGGCAAAAAAATCTGCCGCATCAACCTGACTCACCTGCGGTGCGAATGAGAAGGCGGACGAGTCAAGCCAGAACGTCCCTTCTCCCCGAACGTGGCCGGCCGAGATACCGGCTTCTCCGAGGCGGAAATCAACCTGACGATCATACCGGTCAATAGAGACCCGGAACGGCGCCGCGCTAAACGTCTTATACCGCACGCGGTCGCACTGGACATCGACACGCACCTGGTGCTGTTCCGTTGTCTCTTTCTTCTCCGGTTGAACGGCATCGGGGATTAAGATCGAGTCGAAATCCAGTTCATCGCACTCCAGGCTGACGCGCAGTTCCAGGGGTTCAAGGCTCAGCAACTCACCCGAGCCCGCCACACTCCCACCGGGCAGGCTGGCCTGCTCAATGACAAATCGACCCTGCTGCCCCTGCCAGGAGAATTGTCCACGCGCGATATCGAGCGGTTCAAGAAACGACAACACGTCCACACGGGCCTGGCTCAGCGCAATTCTCCCCTCGGTCTCCAGGCTGTGACGTTGCGGACCAAACCGGGCAACCAGCCTGCCGCTGAGCTGTCCAGACTGTAAATCCACTACAGTCTCGTCAAGCAGCGGAACAATATCCCGGACGGTCGCCTGTGGAATGGACAGGGCAACCCGTCCCTGCTGTGAGGGAGTAAAGGGATGTTCGATCGTTCCCTCCAGGAATCCGACTGAGGTCCCCATACGAAAACGGATACCCTGGAGCCTCGCCTCCTCCGGCGTGAGATGCACGGCGCCATTCACCTCGGACAGGGCCAACCCCCACTCGGGAAGAGCCATGCCGGCGGCACGCCACTCCACCGTCGCGACGTACGAGGGCTGGGTGCCCCTGTCAAGGGGAAGTTGTACACTCAGCCGAAGCTCAGCCTGTCCTGACGGCTGGAGCATTGCTGGCAGGAACGTTTCTCGTTTTTTTGGTGACACAAATGAAAGCAGAGGGTCCAGATCATCGGCGAGGTCTATCTGCGCGGCGAGTCTGACTCCGAGCGTTGGTGACGATTTTGAGAA
The DNA here is from genome assembly GCA_022824615.1 of Candidatus Binatia bacterium. Taxonomy (GTDB): domain Bacteria; phylum Desulfobacterota; class Binatia; order Bin18; family Bin18; genus Bin18. The sequence goes on from JAJDZM010000073.1 coordinate 12,184, forward strand.
CAGAGGCCCCCAGTCCGCGCTCAGCTCCGTGAGCGCCGAGGACCGTCCGTACGAGCCCTTCAGGTTCGAGGCGTGCAGTTGACCGTCCCGCAAACGAAGTTGGCCCGCTACCAGACGAACCGGAAGGCCATTCTTCACGAACCGGCCCTCCACCTCTTCAAGCGTAGCATTGAAGGTGAGCGAGGCTGGACTTTCAGCCAAGTTTTCAAGCAGCCCAGCGACCGGGGCGACCACCAACCATGAGGAAGCGTCAGGCGGATTATCCCAGTGCAGGTCCGTCAGGCCGATGCTGCCACGCTCAATCGTCAGGGGTGAAAGACGGGCCTCTCGGACGCTTATTCGACCCGAGACGGTCGTGCTTGCATTCGCCCCTCCGGCATACTGCCCCGAGAAGTCTGCCCGCGCCACGGGCCAATCTGCCCCAAACCATGCACCCAACTCCTGAACGGCAACGTTCTGGAGGCGAATATCGCCTCGCCATTCTGCTGGAGACATGTTCGGTTTTGGCTCCCAATATAAGGAGCGAGAACGGAGAGTCAGTTGTCCAACCTCTCCGTTCCTGCCCAAGTCCGCACTCAACTCTCCCCACACGCCACCTGTATCCCAAGCAACCCGCATCCGTGCCTGGGTGAAGACCACGGGAACTCCGGTAGATGTTTGCCGAAAGACAAGTGTTGCATCTTCCAAGACAAGCTGGTGGACCAACAGTTGTGGGGAAAACCAGAGATTGGTGTCAGACGGAGTGTCCTCAGCCTCGGCTTCTTGGGCAAACGGATTCGCCTGGTGGGAGAACAGACGCGCAACCGGAGCGGTCGATTCGGCCTTCGATGTCGGTTGCGTGAGCTGGACGCTCGGCTTCAAGAAAAAGATATGACGAAAGAGCAGTTGCCCACGGAAGAGCGCTTTGAGATCAAGCACGAGATCAATACGTTCGGCAGTCATGAAAGGATCGGTGCCGCCATACGCTTGCAGACTGACCGTCTTGAACTGCACCCCTACCCCCTGCCGAAAGGAGAGCGTACTCGATGCAATCTCCACTTCTGCGCGGAAGAACTGTTCCAGTTCTTGCTCAAGGAAGGCTATATAGCGCTGTCCGGATAAGAACCAGCCAGCGAGTAGAAATCCCACCAGGATTCCACTCAATACCAAGACGACCAGACCCAGCACCAGTCGCCGGAGTCCCCTGAGATGGCGAAATAGCTGGGGTCGCTGTTCTTCCGTTTCCGTCGCAGGTTGGGCCATGTCTACGTCATTCAGTCGTACCGGTAGAGGGTTCATTAGCGACGAAGTCGTAAATAGTTTGGAAATACCGTTGCCCAGCGACCCGGTACAGGCCGACATGCTCTCCACCTGGGATTTCATAAAACTGCTTGGGCGGAGGAGCCAGTTCATACAGGGCGCGCCCCTGCTGAAAGGGCACAAGTCCATCCCTGGTGCCATGAATAACGAGCAGTGGAACCGTGAGCTTTGGAATAAGCCGAGCCGAGTTGAGATCGTCTTGCACTAAGAAGGCCAGGGGTCGGAGGAGAAGCAGGGCTTGTCCCATCGCGTGCAGGGAGTAAAACGGGGCTTCCAGAATCATGCGTGCCGGGCGCACCTCCAGTGCGGGGTCAACCGCCAGGGCAATTGCGACCGCGCAGCCCAAGGATTCGCCAAAAAAGACGAGTCGCTTTCCTTTGCTCCAGCCCCGTTCCTGAATGAGCCGTATAGCGGCTCGGCCATCGGAGATGATGCCGGGAATCGACGGACGACCATGACTCAGGCCATAGCCCTGGTAGTCAAACAGGACGTGGCTGCCGCCAACATGCGTACGCATCAAATAGGCGTGCTCTAATCGATTCTGGATATTACCGCCATTCCCGTGAAACCAGATAAAGATGACGTCCCCCGGGCCGGGGATATACCAGCCGTGCAAGAGCGTCCCATTCTCTCCTCCAAAGCGGATGTCCTCGTAGGCAAGCTCATACACTGCTGGCGTTACGTTCACAGTCGAACTGGGATGGAAAAGGAAAAAGTTCTTCAGCCACTCAACCGGAGCGATAACAGTCGAGGCAAAAAAAGCACTCCAGCCAAGAACGATCTGCGTCATGCTTGTCTCTGTATAGTCGCTCTACTCGTGCAGGCCGGAAGATGGAGCGTGGAGATGTTCCTACGGTTTCTCGTTCTGACGGACCGGGCGTTTCTTCTTTTGATATAAACCGCTTCGCCCTTCCAACAAATCACGTTGAGCCAGCTCTTCTTCTGGATTGCCCTGACCACTCACAAAGCCATAGCTGGCCTGCACGAACTCGTCTATCTTGTCTTCGTCCGTCAAGGTCCCTGCACTGAGCGCCAGATATTCCCGCATCACAAACTCCCCACCACCGGGATGAAAAAGGTCTCCAGCCCGACTGGCACTCGCGGAAATCAGCTGCATGGCCGGGAGTTTCAAGGCCAGGTCTTCACCGAGGAGAAAAGAAAAGGGATTACCATTGGCGTAGTAGCACAAGCCGCCAAACATGCGTCGCTGCGTGACCCCCGTCAGTCCCAAACGCGCAATGGCTTCATCTAAAGTCAACTGATGACGTGGCGGCGGACGTTTTGCCTTTTGCTTTGCTGTCTTTTGTGCCATGGCGATCGAGACCGAGGGATGAGACAGAGCGGATACACGCGAATGCGGTCTATAAGAGCCCCTGCGAACCCTCCCCCTCCACCACGGTTCCGGGGGTGATTACCAGCCCCAATCCGACCAGTATCCAGAGCAGGACAATGCCGCATACAATCCCTATAGCAATTGCGCTCCAGTACGATGCAAGCTCACCACCTTGTTGGAGGTGCAAGACAAGAGCCCGCCCCTGCAGACGAGTCGCGAGGAAATACATGACAAACACCTGGAGACCAACCAGGAGCGCCTCAAGCATACGTTGCTCTTGCGGTATCAATCTGCTGAGGAGCAACGAGCCTACCGTCAGCATTCCTGTCCAGATGAAAATATCCCGAATAGCACGGGGTTGAGACAGTCTCCGGCAATTCATTGACAGCAGAACACCCCCGGCAAGGGGAGAACCGAGGAAGGTTGCGAGGACAACGGCCCAGACAGAATAGAGAGGCTCCTCCAGGTTATTCGTCCGGTGGCTCGGTAGATCAGTCGGCGGCATAGTCCTCTCCACAAAAGATATTCGTCGGTCACGGTCAGCATCCGAAGGCGCTCTGAGGCTACCCTTTGCCCCAGGACAATTCAACTGAGTACGACACCGGTGCTCGTGCGTGTATTTGCTTCCTCACCACGGCCTATGCCACACTCAGGGTATGCCGTCCAGGAGATGGTATATACCAAAGTTGATGGAGTCCGGCATTCCCTGTAGGCGATTGCATAAAATTTTGGGCTGATTTTGGGCGAGTGCTAACTGCTGCAAGCATTTCTTGCAGCTTTTGGGCCGTGAGATGGTGGGATTTGGGGGTGGGGGGGTACCCCCTTTTTTTCTCGACTCCCTGAAAAATCAGGTACTTAGCTTTTTTATTGTGACTTTTATGTACGCGGGGCAGGCATTTCTGGTGTGCGACATACTTCTTTTATACCATACCGGCAGGGTAGAATACAATTGTCCGGCTAGACCGCCGGCGTATTGGTTGCCACTATTATCGTCCCAATCCGGCGTGCCACCTCCACAAAATACAACATCTCCTCCGACAACAGCGCCCGCCCCAGCACCGCCCGTTCCCGATACGACAGCCACTTCTTGAGCACCTGATAGCCGCCTAATTGATAGTGAATTCCGTAGGTCGGATGAGCCTGAGGCGTAAGCCGACACCTCGACTGCGGGGCTACCAAACCTATTTCGGGCACTTCTCCGCATACGGGCCTATTGACGGCAGTAACTCGACGGAGTTTTCATTGACGGAAACGTCCTTCAGCGTTTTTTTCAACCGACTCAAGGTCCGGCACCCCTTTTTGTTTTCTATAATA
>JAJDZM010000208.1 GCA_022824615.1 Candidatus Binatia bacterium
ATGGGAGAAGGCGGCTTCATTACTGCCGGTAATGCCAGCCAGTTGTCGGACGGCGTATCGGCCTGCGTGCTGATGGAGCGCAAGCAGGCCGAGCAACGTGGCCTCCAGCCCTTGGGAGTGTATCGGGGCATGGCCGTCGCCGGTTGCGAGCCGGACGAGATGGGTATTGGTCCGGTCTTTGCCGTTCCCAAGCTGCTCGAACGTAACGGCCTGACCATGGACGATATAGACCTGTGGGAACTGAACGAAGCCTTCGCCTGCCAAGTTATCTACTGCCGCGATCGGCTCGGTATTCCGAACGAGCGGCTGAACGTAAACGGCGGGGCCATCTCGATTGGCCATCCCTACGGCATGAGTGGCTCACGCATGGTCGGCCATGCCCTGATCGAAGGCAAACGACGGGGCGTGAAGAACGTGGTCATCACCATGTGTGTTGGCGGCGGCATGGGCGCAGCCGGACTGTTTGAGGTCGCGTAAGCCCTGCCCCAGACGCTTCTGATCCCCTCCAAGGAGGGGATTTTCCTCTACTCAGCCAAGGAGAACCTTATGGCAAACGCACCTGTCGCAACCATGCGAGAAAAAGCCCGGAAAGTGGCGCCCAAGCTGATTGACCTGACTGAGAAAGTCTTATTTGGCGATGTCTGGGAGCGTCCCGGCTTATCCAAGCGTGACCGCAGCCTCATCACCGTGGCGACCCTCATGTCCACCTACCGTCCCCAACAGCTCCGTCCGCATCTTCAGCGTGCCCTGGACAACGGTGTCACCCAGGAAGAGATCGGAGAGCTGATCACGCACTTGGCCTTTTACTCCGGCTGGCCGGCAGCCATGACGGCCGCCGGTATTGCCAATGATGTTTTTGAACAGCAGGAATAGTCCGGCCTCACCGTGGCCGCGGCCAGATGCCTGGGACCGCGGTCGCCAGCCATTTCACCAGAGCGGCGTTAACCTCCGCCGGTTTTTCCTGGGCCATCCAATGACCTGAGCGGATCGTCTCTTCGGACAGATTCCGGCAGTAAGCGCGCATAGGCTCGGCCAGACGTGAGTGGACGCACTCACACACGAAGTCGTATTGGGCGGTCAGAAACAACACCGGCATATCGAGATAACCGTCATTGTGGGCGGTCTCGGCGTAGGCCGTGTTGACCGAGTGATTCATATACCACGAAGAGGGGCCGAAGAACCCGTTGCGTTCGAGCGCGGAGGCATAGATGCGCAAGTCCTCTTCAGTGACCACATCGACATCACGCGGCAAATCGGGGATCTCAGCCATGCCGAGCATACTATGATCGCGCCGCGCGGTTGAGGTGATCGCCGGCCGGCCCTCGCCTTCGGGGTTTCCTTTCCGAAACAGCAGTTTGACGAATCGGTAGGCCTGGGCATCCATCGGAGCGATGGACTCGGCAAAGCTCTCTTCATAGTAGCGCATATAATCCCACTGCCCGGCAGGGTACTTATCTTCAGGATAGAGGTCGCGGTCCACCAGGGTCAGCGTGTGCTCAAGCCCGCGCTCAAGGGTGTAGTAGGGGACACATAGATTGGCGACCGCATGACACCGGTCCGGATGGTGACTCGCCATATTCCACACCACCGGGCTACCCCAATCATGGCCGACCCAGACGGCTTTTTCCTGTCCCAGCGCGTCGATCAACTCCAGCATGTCGCGGACGATATGCTCTTGGGCATAATCATTGTGTTGCCTATATACGGACGAGCGGCCATAGCCGCGCATGTCCGGTGCGATGGCCCGAAACCCCAGCGCAGCCAGAGCCGGTAGTTGGTGCCGCCAGCTTATCGAGAGCTCAGGCCAGCCGTGAGCGAATATGACAAGCGGCCCATCCTCGGGACCGGCGGCCAGATAAAAAGTCGTATGTCTATCGGTTTTGACGGTATGCTCGGTGATGATCATATATGCTCTCCTTGATGCTTCGATGAAAATTCCACGGTTGAAAAGATAGACGAAGAATTGATAATGACCAAGCCATTCTACAGGCAGCAGTAAACGAAGAGCGAGTTGTAGCGGCGGCATTCGGGCACAGGACAAAACATTAGCCAGATTGGAGAAGGTATGGAGTACGTAAAGCTTGGGAATACGGGGATGACGGTTTCGCGTATCTGTATGGGGTGCATGAGCTACGGAGATGGCAAATGGCGCAAGTGGACCATCGGGGAGGACGAGGCGCGCGAACACTTCGCCCTCGCCCTTGAATCGGGCGTGACTTTTTTTGATACCGCAGATGTCTACTCGATTGGCGTAAGCGAGGAGATCACTGGCAAATGGCTGGGCGAGATGGCTCCACGCGACGATATTGTCCTGGCGACCAAGGTCAACGGACCCATGGGCGACGGCCCGAACCGACGGGGGCTGAGCCGTAAACATATCATCGAGGCCTGCGAGTATTCCCTGCGCCGCCTCAAAATGGACTATATCGACCTGTATCAGATCCACCGCTGGGACTTTTCCACGCCAATTGAAGAAACGCTGGAAGCGCTTGATAGCCTCGTCCGCACCGGCAAAGTACGCTACCTCGGAGCCAGCAGCATGGCCGCCTGGCAGTTCTCCAAGGCGCTCTACGCGGCCAAAGAGCACGGCTGGCATCGTTTTGTTTCTATGCAGAACCACTACAACCTGATCTACCGCGAAGAAGAACGCGAAATGAATCCGCTGTGTATAGACCAGGGCGTTGCGCTCATTCCGTGGAGTCCGCTCGCGCGCGGCTATTTTGCCGGCAACCGCACAAAAGTAGAGGGCGAAGGCCCGACCAAGCGGGCGCAAACCGACCCGATGACACGCCGGATGTATTTCAACGACAGCGACGAGGAAGTGGCCGCCGCGGTAGGGAAAGTCGCCCAAGAGCGTGGCGTGTCCCCGACGCAGATCGCCTGCGCCTGGGTACTCCAGGCTCCTGGAGTGGTCGCCCCTATCATTGGCGCGACCAAAACGCATCATCTCAAAGAAATTTTTGAGACGGTCGATATCAAGCTCAGCCCGGAAGAAGTGGCCACCCTC
>JAJDZM010000045.1 GCA_022824615.1 Candidatus Binatia bacterium
CACTGGACGGGCGTGTCGACGGTTCCACCGCACCGGACCTGGAGAAGCATATCTCGGACGTGATTGAACGCGGTGATACCCGGATACTGCTCGATTGCAGCAAGATGGATTACATCGGCAGCACCGGTCTGCGTATCATGCTTGCGGGCGCCAAAAAATGCCAACAGGGTGGCGGCAAGCTGACGCTCTGCACGCTCCGGGCGACCTGCAAGTCCGTCATGGAGGTCAGCGGCTTCCTGACCATGCTCGACTACTACGACACCCGTGAGAGCGCCCTGGCGGCCCTGTCCTGAGGATATATTATGCTGACCTTTGCCGAAGAGATCATGCTGCTGATACTGGACGACGACGGGTCGTTTCTGCCGACCCGGGGCGGGGCGGTGGAATACATTCTCGCCGGTGCGGTGCTGATGGACCTAGCCTTTGCCAATCGCATCGATACCGACCTTGAGCATCTCACCTGTCTTGACACGACGCCGACCGGAAACCCGATTATCGATCAGGCCCTGGCGCATATTGCGGACTCCGGTCAGCCCAAGGATACCAGGGGTTGGATAGAGACCCTGGCCGGCCAGGATACGACCGAAATCCGGCAACAGGCCCTGGCTAGTTTGATTGAACGTGGCATTCTGGAGTCCCAGGACAAGAAGTTCCTGTGGGTCTTCCGGGCGCGCCGCTATCCCACGATCGACGGGCGTGTCGAACGCGAGGTCAGACTGCGGATTTCGGATGTGTTGCTGTCCAACGATATCCCCGACCCCAGAGATGTGGCCATGATCTGTCTGGTCGATGCCGCCGGCTTCCTGCGCGACATCTTCACGGCCAGGGAACTCGAACGCGCCACCCCCCGTGTCGAGCAACTGCGCAAGATGGACCTGATCGGTCACGAAGTCGGCAGCGTCATCGCCGAAATTGAGCGGTCGGTCATGATGGCCATGGCCATCTCGCCGCACTGAGCCGACCGTAACAGCGGTGTCAGCAGCACCGTCTCGCCTCACTGAATTCGCTGACAGGAAACAATGGAGGAAGTCATGGGTGAAGCCTGGATTATTGATGCCGTTCGAACCCCGCGTGGACGGGGAAAGAAGGATGGTGCGCTGGCGGGGATCCATCCCCAGGAACTCATGGCGCAAGTCCTGAATGCCACAAAAGAACGAAACGACCTGGACCCGTGTGATGTTGACGACGTGGTGGTCGGCTGTGTGACGGCCTATGGCGAACAGGCCATGTGCATTGCCCGGATGTCCGTGCTGGCAGCCGAGTGGCCGAACGATTCGACGGGAGTGACGATTAACCGTTTCTGTGGCTCGGGACAGCAGGCGGTCAATTTTGCGGCCATGGGCATCAAGTCCGGCGAGCAAGACCTGGTAGTTGCCGGCGGCGTGGAGTCCATGTCCCGTGTGCCGATGAATGCGGACCGCGGTGGGATTGACGGCCATAATCGACATCTGCGTCAACTCCATCCTCTTGTCCAGCAAGGTATCTCGGGTGATTTGATTGCCACCCGGGAAGGCTTCAGCCGCGAGGATTGTGACACATTCGCGCTGTCGAGCCAGCAGCGCTACGCCCGTGCGCATACAGAGGGCCGCCTGAAAAAGAGCCTGATTCCGGTGCGCAATGCTGACGGTGCGCTGGTCCTGGAACACGACGAATACCCGCGGCCAAACACGACGCTTGAGGGGCTTGGTCAACTGCCGCCGTCCTTTGCGGAACTGGGGAAATATGTGCAGAAGGGCGACACGCTGAGTTTCGACGAAAAGGCGCTGTCACGCTACACGGATGTGCAAGAGGTCGATCATGTGCATCACGCTGGCAATTCCTCGGGTATTGTCGACGGCGCGGGAGCCCTGCTGCTCGCCTCCCCGGAGTATGCCCGCAGCCACGGTATGCAACCGCGCGCCCGGATTGTCGCTACCGCAACCGCGGGGGATGAGCCCATTATCATGTTGACTGCACCGGTTCCGGCGACCAAAAAGGTGCTCAAAAAAGCCGGTATGACGATCGAGGATATCGACTTGATTGAGATCAACGAGGCCTTCGCGGTCGTCCCCCTGAAAACCATGCGCGACTGTGACATGGACCCGGACACGGTCAACGTCAACGGTGGGGCAATCGCCCTGGGTCATCCGCTCGGCGCAACCGGAAGCATGCTTATGGGCACCGTCCTCGACGAACTCGAACGTCAGGATAAAACCATCGGGTTGGTCACCATGTGTATCGGTGGCGGCATGGGCATTGCCACGATTGTCGAACGGATCTGAGGGAGCCGTCCCGGTAGGCTATTCAAGAGAAAAGGGTGGGTCGTCTCTGACCCACCCGTAGTACTCGTTATTTTGCTACGGACAGAGCGGGGGATTGGGGCACGTCTACGCCAAGCTCCTGATGCTCCGGAACCTCACACACCTTCGGGTCGGCGTCAAACACGCGCAGCAGCCGGCCAAAGGCGATGTCATATCCAATCACGATGCCGAGTTCGACGATCTCGGCGTCGGTAAAATGCTGCTGGAGCCCGATAAAGAACTCGTCGTTATCAATCGAGTCATAGTCAATGGCCAGCTTCTCGGCAAACCGGAGGGCGCTCTTCTCGCGCGGGGTAAAGGCCGGGCTGTTTTCATAATCTTCAAGCTGGGCGATTTTTTCTTCGGTCAGTCCTTTGCGCATCACCGATGCGTAGCGAAAGCCCTGTCAAAATAGACACCCGTTCAGATAGGCAATTTTGATGCGCACCAACTCCTTGAGCGGTGGCTCGACAACGCCCCCCTCGAACATATCGACATAGGACCGCCACATGGGCTCAACGACCTCCTGGCGGTGGGCCATCATGCTCAAAAAATTGACATAGCCATCAGCGCTCTTTACCCGCTCCACCAATTGCGCATACTGCGGACTCATCTGCTTGCGATCAACGAGACTGAGCCGTGCCATCGTATCCCTCCTCTCGTGCAACGTTGACTGAAAGAAATAATGCGTGCTCTCCGTGGTGTTCTCGAGCTTCCGTCCTAGTGCACCGGAACGGCTGCTGTCAAGCGAAAACGGGTCTCCCCATCCGCCTTTTTCCTGATAATGATGGCATGTTTTCGGAAAGGATCGCCGAGGTATGAGCGAACGTCCACCGTTTGAAGAAAGCATTCTCCCGTACCGGGTCACGCCGCAGCTTGTCGTGCGTTTGATTGAGCTCCGCAACGTCCAGCCCGATTTTTCCCGCTGTCCGTACTGTGGCGCGAACGACTACTGGCATCTGGCCTGGCCAGCGAGCCTCGCCCTGTCGCAGTATCTCGCCTCGACCTATCCCGCCGAGTGGTGGCGCGGGAAGCATGCTTTGGTGATTGGCTGTGGGGTCGGACTGGAGAGTGTGGTGTTGGCTTCACTGGGCGCGCAGGTCACTGCGCTTGACCATATTCCTGAGTCTTTGAGGCTGGTTCAGCGGAATTGTGAACTCAACACCGTCCCCCGCGTTCAGGAACAGTGTCGCTGCTGGCTGGATGAGAACAGCGTGCGGCAGCTTGGCCAGTACGATGTGCTTGTCGGGGCTGACGTGTTGTACGAGGCGGTCGATGGCGGCTGGATGTATAAGCTCCTGGCGGCCACGCTCAAGGCGGGGGGCATGGCTTTTTTCGGCGACCCGCGACGAGAGGGGGTCGAAAAATTTTTAGAACAGCTTGCGGCTGCTCGTTTTCACGTCCAGGTCCAGCGCCGCGAGACGGCCTGGATGGCTGGACGTGAAGAGGTCGATGTATATGCAATCCGGTCGGGCCGGTCGGTATAGCGGCTACGCGAATATCTCGTCAAAAAACGCCTGCATCGCCTGCCACGAACGCTCATCCGCCTGTTTATTGTAGCAAATACCCTCTATGGAACCGTCAGCCTCCGGATTCGTAAAGCTATGCACCGTGCCGCCGTAGCTGATGACCTGCCAGTCCACCCCGGCCTTGGTCATTTCCTCTTCAAAGGCAGTGACATGTTCGACCGGAACAAAGGGATCATCCGCACCGTGGCACACCAACACCTTTGCCTGGACCTTGCCTGGCTCTGCCGGACTCTGCGTCTCCAGGGCACCGTGGAATGAGACCACGCCCTTGAGCGGTGCGCCGTCTCGTGCCATCTCCAGGGAACAGGAGCCACCCATGCAATAGCCCATGACCACAAGCCGGTCAGTGTCCACCTGTGGTAGCGCCATCAGCGCGTCGAGTCCGGCGCGGATGCGCTGGCGAAACTTGGTATTATCCTCACGTATAGCTCCCGCGTGTTTAATCGCTTCCTGCAAGTCGCTGACCTCAAGGCCATTGCCATAGGGATCGCCCGCTAGCGCAGCATAGCCGAGCGAGGCTAGCCGCAGGGCACGGTCCTTAGCCTGCTTGCCCAATCCAAATGCCTCGGGCATCACCAGAATACCGGGTCGCTTATGGTTACTCTGGTCATCCAGCGCCACAAAGCCCTTGAGCGTGACATCCCCATCTTTATATTCCAGGCTCTCTGCTCTCATATCGCTCCTCCTTTTCTGTAAGCTTCTCGAACAAGGTTGCGATCTTTTGCCTTTGCATCGATTGCAAAATTGCCTGGAATTTGCAAGTTCAATTTTTATAATAAGAGAGGAGGGTTTGTTGTATGGCACTGACATTAGAGGAAGCGAACCGTATTGTTGCCGGAGCCATAGCCAAGGCTGAAGAGCTGAACATCAAGATCAGCGTGGCCGTGTGTGACGCTGGGGGACGCCTGGTGGCGTTCAATCGTATGGACGATGCCCTGTGGGCCGGGGTCTACGGCTCTCAGGGCAAGGCCGTCGCCTCAGCCGGCTTTGCCCGGCCCAGCGGTGCCCTCCAGCAGATGGCCGACAGCCCGATTGTGCGCGGGATTGTTGCCGCAGAAGGAGGCCACATGATCGCCAGCCAGGGGGGCGTTGCGATCATGCGCGATGGGGTCCTTGAGGGCGGGTGCGGCGTTGGCGGGGGCACTGGTCAGCAGGACGAGGAGTGTGCTCAGGCTGGGGCAGACCTACTCTAGCCGAAGATGCCTGATGTTATTTTTCACCTTCGCTCCCCAGAATGACAAGCTCGCAAAATCCGTGCGCAGGACCACTCGGCGCTGATCCGCAGGCAACAGCTTCTGAGGGAGGCGAAATGGACATGAAAGACCGAGAACGCGTGGTCGCTCTGCTCCGAGACAAGCTCGCGGAACCGCTGAGCGAGGATGCTCTGGAAGAGCTGACCACGCTGTATGCACAATTGTCTGCGGGTCTGGACGCACTGGACGCGCTGAACCTTAGCCATATGGAGCCGGCAGTGCGCTTGGTCATGTCGGAGGGCGAACGCAATGAAGGCTGAAGAGTTGGCCTTTACGAGTATTGCCGAGTTAGCGCCCCGCATTCAAAAGAAAGAAGTCTCACCCGTAGAGGTGGCGGAGGGCTATCTTGACCGGATTGACAGCCTGAACAACGAATACCTGGCTTATCTCACTATCCTGAGAGACGAAGCACTGGCCGCGGCGCGCACCGCGGAACAGGAAATTGTGAACGGGCAGCATCGAGGCCCGCTCCACGGCATTCCCATCGCGCTCAAGGACCTGTTTGCCGTCAAGGGCGTACGCATGACCTGCGGCTCAAAAATCCTGGCCGATCATATTGCGGATAGCGATGCCACGGTTGTCACCCGACTCAGGCAGGCCGGCACGATTCTGCTGGGAAAACTCAATATGCACGAGTTCGCCTGGGGTGGGACCTCGCTCAACCCGCACTACGGCACTCCCCGCAACCCGTGGGATCGCACGCGTCTTCCCGGTGGGTCGAGCGGCGGTTCGGCGGTGGCCATGGCGGCCGGCTTGGCGCTGGGGACGCTCGGGACGGATACGGGCGGCTCGGTCCGTATCCCGGCCTCGCTCAGCGGTATCGTCGGTCTCAAACCGACGTATGGGCGGGTGAGTCGGTTCGGGGTCTATCCGCTCAGCCATTCGTGCGATCATGTCGGCCCTATGGTCAGAACGGTCGCCGACGCCGCCATATTTCTGCGCGCCATCGCCGGCCCCGACCCCAACGACCCGACCGCCAGCACGGTAACGGTACCGGATTATACGGCGGCTCTGAAGGAGGACATCCGTGGGCTTCGCATCGGCGTGCCGCAGGAGTATTTTTTTGACGATATCGAGCCGGCAGTCCGGGAAGGGGTGCGGGCCGCCATACAGCATTTGTCTGACTTGGGGGCGACAGTCGAAGCCGTCTCCATTCCCAGCATCCAGCATGTGATTGCCAGCTCGACCGCCATTATTGCCGCGGAGGCATACGAGATTCATGCCCGGACCATGCAGACTCGCAGCCAGGACTATGGCGCTGACGTACGCATCCGACTGTTGCTCGGCGCTTGCGTGCAAGCCTCACAATATCTTAAGGCCCAACGCTTTC
>JAJDZM010000199.1 GCA_022824615.1 Candidatus Binatia bacterium
GCAAGGAAGAGCGCGCCCTTTCGAAAGTGAGCTTCGCCATTCGCAAGCGCCTGCCCTGGTTGCAGATCAACCTGGCCACCGCATTCCTGGCGGCGGCTGTGGTTGGGGTCTTCGAGGATACGATCTCCCGGTTCACCGCGCTCGCCGTCCTGTTGCCGGTTGTGGCCGGTCAATCGGGCAACACCGGCGCGCAGGCCCTGGCCGTTGTTCTGCGCGGGCTGGCCCTGCGTGAAATCACCCTGCGCCACTGGCCCCAGGTCGTCACCAAGGAATTTGCCGCCGGCCTGGTGAACGGCCTGGGCGTCGCTCTTGTCACTTGTGTTGGCGTATACGTGTGGAGCGGGTCGCCCGGACTGGTGTTCGTCATCGGCCTGGCGATGGTGCTTGCGATGGCCATTGCCGGCGTTGCCGGAGCGCTGATCCCCGTGCTCCTGGCGAGAATGGGGCAGGACCCGGCGCAGTCCTCCTCCATCGTGCTGACTACGGTCACCGATGTCTTCGGATTCTTCAGTTTTCTCGGACTGGCGACCGTGTTTTCATCACTGTTATGAATCGGGTTCACAGAGCGGAGGGGCAGAGATGACCATGCTGTTTGTTGTTGCCGGGTTGACGGTTCTGATATCGAGTATGTGCTCGCTGTTCGAAGCCACACTGTACTCGACTCGTATCGGGTCGCTTGAGGCTGAGCGGGCAGAGGGGAAACACGTCCGCCTGGCCGAGCGGTTCATCGCCATGAAGGCGAACATCGCCCGCCCGACCTCGGCGATCCTGATACTCAACACGATTGCGAACACGGCCGGGGCAACACTCTGCGGGATGTACGCCGCGCAGATGCTGGGCTCAGGCTGGGTGCCGGCGTTTTCTGTCGGTCTGACCGTTGCCATCCTGTTTGTGGGCGAGATTCTTCCCAAGACGTACGGGGCAACCCACTGGCGAAACATCTGGCATTTGATCGTCTGGCCGCTGACGCTGATGCAGAGAGGTCTCTCACCCTTCATTCGGGTAACGCAGGCGTTTGCCGGCTTTTTTACCGGCGGCCTGGGTGTGCCCGCCGTCACGGAGGATGAGATCCGGGCCGATATTCATCTGGGGCGGAAGGCGGGCGAGTTGTCCGCCTCGGAACTGCAACTCCTCAACGCGGTTTTTCATTTTGACGATATGCTGGCGCGCCAGGTGATGGTTGCGCGCCGGGATGTGGTGTTCTTCGATGTGCACTGGTCGCTTGAAAAATGCCTGGAAATCGCCAAGGACACGCGCCACACGCGCTTTCCGCTGTGTATCGGGTCATTGGATGAGGTGGTTGGGCTGGTCCATGTCAAAGACCTACTCGGCCTGACTGACGACGAGGGCATTCTCAGGTCGGTTGCGCGGCCCATCCGCCATATTCCCGAGACCCTGCCTATCAGCCGGCTTTTGCGAGAGATGCAAAGCACCCACCAGCAGATGGCCTTGGTGGACGATGAGTTCGGTTCGGTTGTCGGTGTCATTACCATGGAGAATGTGGTTGAGCAGATCGTCGGCGCCGTGCAGGACGAGTTTGACAGCGAGCCGCCGGAAATCGTGCCCGAAGGTGCCGATACCTTCAAGGTGAGCGGGCAGTTGCCGATCGAACGAGTGAACCGGGAGCTGGGTCTCGATCTGTATGCGCCCGACGTGGATACGCTGTCGGGGCTGCTGGTCCGCCGCTTGAATCGGCTGCTCAAGGTCGGCGACCGGGTCCGCCTCCGAAACGCCGTTGCCGAGGTGATTGAGGAGCAAGGCGGCCGGGCGACCCAGGTGCGGATGCGCATTGCCCAGGGCAATGCCGGCGAGGAGCCAGAGCCTGAAAAATCAGACACATAGAGCGGACTGGCGGAGCGTCATCCGAGCGGTTTCCCGGTTTGCTGAAGAAACGAGACCGCGGCCTGGGCGACTTCGCCCTCTCTGGCCATAAAGAAATGATCCGCGCCGCTCTTGCCGAGGATGCGAAGCAGCCGTTTGAAGCGGTGAGAAGAATGTATTATTGAAAAATAACGATCCCGGTGATCTCATGATTAAGGGGATGAGACGGGAAACTTTCGTCAGAGCCTTTACATACGATTGTTGCCAGCCAGAGGCCCATAAGGAAGGAGATCATGACAAAAAAGGTTTTTGCGGTTGTCTTGAAGGAGGCAAACGAAACTGTTGAGCGGAAGATCATGGACAATTATCCGAAGATGCATCAGTACACTGATACTTTCTATCTGGTTGCGTGTGGACCGGACGTCCTGGCTAAAGATATTGCTGTCTCGGTGGGTATCAAAGGAGAGAGTCGCGTAGAATCCGCCTCGGGCGTCGTTTTCAAACTGAATACCGTCTATTCCGGGTATACGGAACGGACCCTATGGGAATGGCTGTCTTCCGTTGAGGATGAATAGGCTGGGGATATGGTAGGAAAAGATTCGCGAACAACCCCGAGAGAAGATGAACCCTCAGAGCATGCAGGAGAGAGGGAAGAGCAGAATATCCGAGATCGCCTGACCCGACTGGAAGTTAAAATGGAGTCCGTCGCCACACGTGAAGACATCGCTGAACTGAAAGTTTTGATCTCGAATAAAGAGGCCACTATGCAGCGTTGGTTGCTTGGCATACTTGCTTCCGCAGTAGTGGCCATTGCCGTAGCCCTTATCCGCACCTTACAGTGACGACCGATACGCACTGAAGTGAACACTGAAAGTCAACTGGACCGGTGGAAAGTCTTCTGTATAGACTCCTATGAGAAGTGCAGTGGGCTGAATTGGTGAGGCGTAAGGGACCGAGCGGCTTCTATACCTGCTGAAGAAAAGCCACCGCGGCCTGGGCGACTTCGCCCTCTCTGGCCATAAAGAAATGGTCCGCGCCGTTAATGGTTTCGAGTTGCTTTGTGGCGGATATTTTTGCAACCAGCTCGGTCAGGTCGGGGATGGGAGAATAGGTGTCGCGGTCGCCGCTGATGAACAGGATCGGTTTGGTCACGTTCACAAGAAACGCGGGGTCACGCAATCCAAGCGGGAACGCCACGCCAATCAGGCGCTGGACGCGGTCGTCTTCCGCCCCGGCTTGCAGTCCTACCATCGAGCCAAACGAATAGCCGGCAACCACGACGGTCGAGACGGCCTGACGGTCCAGCAGAGTCGTGACCGCCGCTTTCACGTCCTCGCGCTCGGCCACGCCTTCGTCGTGGGAGCCTTCACTACGTCCAACCCCACGGAAATTGAATCGCAACGTGGCGATATTCTCCTTCTGGAAGGCGTGTGCCAACGCTGACACCACATTGTTGTGCATCTCGCCCCCATAGAGCGGATGGGGGTGACACAGTACCGCTCCGAGTGCGGGAGCCCGGTCCGAGGTCGAAAGGAGCCCTTCTAGGGTAATGGCGTCAGCGCCCTCGCCAACCGGAAAGGTGATATGCTCTTCCATATCTTCCTCCTTCTTGTTGTCTCACTCGGGTAGGCGAAAATGCTGCGGAACACAAGTGGGACGCGTAATTGTAGCGGTGAAAGAAGAGCGCCAGAGCAGAGAACGATGCGGTGTCGCGCGTCTTTCTCCCCCTTTAGGAGTGCGGGCTTCCAGCCCGCATGGCGGCCGGGATGGCCGCCCTCCCAGGAGGAGAGCCGCCCACCTCCTCTCCCAGGCCGCTTGGAGCCGGCCACTGCCGGGTGTGTCCGGCATGCTCAGGCCGGTGGCTGCGTCGTGCGTAGAGCCGTAAGGCAGGTTGCCACGATCGCCTCGCTCGCCGTGGCTTCGGCCGTAATGACCTCGGCAGCCCCGGCGGATTGCAGCATGTCCTTGTCCATCTCGTACGGGGCTCGGGCGATCACCGCGACGTGCGGGGCGGTCGCCCGCACCGTGCGAACGGCGGATTCGGCGGCCTTTGTGTCGTTGATGTTCACGACCACCAGGCGGGCCTGCCTGCAGCCCAACTCCTCCAGCACCTCCTGTTGCGCAACGTCTCCAAGGACGGCCCGGTCGCCGGCGGCGTGGGCCGCGCGGACCTTGTCCGGGTTCCGGTCAACCGCGACATAGGTCAACCCCATCCCTCGCACGGCCCGGCAGACGCGTTGGCCTGTCAGGCCATAGCCGGCCACGATGACATGGCCGCTGGGCGGCTCGGGCATATCGATGCCGGGCGGTTCCGCCCCCAGGAGTCGGTTCAGCCAGGGCACGTATGCCGCGCCGCCGATGAGGCGTGGACCGAATGCAATAGCCGGTGGCGTCAGCAGCATGGAGAGGACGATGGCCATCAGCAGATTGTGGGCAAGCGCGGCTGGGAGGAGGTCGGTTCCAGACGCGGCGTTCAGGAGCACGAAGGAGAATTCCCCGATCTGGCACAGTGTGGCGGCGGACAGGATCCCCACCCGCAAGGGCAGGCGGAGGAGCAGCGCGGTGCCGAGAATAATCGCGAACTTGCCGACCAGGATGACGCACAGGAGCCCGACGGTCGCCAGCAGGTGCGCACCGATGTCCGCCACATTCAGCAGCATGCCGACAGACACGAAAAACAGACTGGCCAGGACCTCGCGGGCCGGGATCACCTCTGACATCGCCTGGTGGCGGAACTCGCTGCCCGCGACAACCAGGCCGGCCAGAAACGCCCCGAGGGCCAGTGAGATGCCCGCCAGCGATAAAGCCCAGGCCGTGCCGAAGCAAACGAGAAAGACGCTCAGGATGAAGAGTTCGCGCTCGCGGGTCCGGGCCACGAACGCGAGCAAGCGGGGGACGATACGGTGCGCGGCGAGCAACACCCCCACGAGGATAATGAGGGCCGTGCCGACCGTCGCGCCAATATCCCCGATGGCGCCCCCTTCTCCAGCCAGGTAGGGCACGGCCAACATCATCGGCACCACACACAGGTCCTGGAAGACGAGGATGCCGACCGCCAGGCGGCCGTGCGGCGCTTCGAGTTCACCGCTCGTGGAAAGCGCACGCAAGACAATGGCCGTGCTGGAGACCGCGACGACACAGCCCAGGAAGAGCGCGGGGCCGGGCGCCAGCCCGAACCACATGGCTAACATCGTCGTGCACGCGCCCGTGAGGGCGACCTGCAGGCCCCCGCCCAGCAGGATGGCTTTCCACAGACGCCGGAGCCGGTCGAGCGAGAGTTCCAGCCCGATCCCGAAGAGCAGGAGCACGACACCCACCTCGGCCAGGACCTCGACATGATGGGCGTCGTTGATGAGTCCGAGGCCGGCGGGTCCGACGAGTGCCCCGGTCAGGATGAACCCGGCAATCGAAGGAAAGTTCGCGCGCCTCAGGAGGGTGACGACCGCAACCGCGGCCCCAAACACGATGACCAGGTCCTTGAGATATGCAACTTCAGGCATACGCGCAGTGTAGCAGAAAGGTTTGGACCCGTTCTTGGACGTCTTGTGTCTGCCCTCTCATGGCATCAGGCTGGAGGTCACGCAGTCTTGTGGCTGTGACGACCTCGTATGAGTCCTGACCCTATAGGAGAATTTCAAATCGTAATCCCATGGCGAAGGCATCAGGAATAGTCTTTTCCGTACTGGGATTGATGACGTACTGGAACGAAGGCTGCACTGTCAGCCAGGGCAAGATTCCGACTCGATAAGTCACCTCACAGGTGATCTCCGCATGCGCCGTTGGCTGTCCTACAATGCTCCGTGCCCGTCTAAATCGATGACTGTTGTGCAGGGCAGCTATCCCAAAGCCTAGCTGGTCATCAGGACGTTGTGGGAAGAGGCCCGTGTAAACCATACCCATTCCAGTATACAAGCCAAAACGATTGACCCGTGAGTCTGCGATACCGAGGCGTATAAACAGTGCCAGCCCCTGGGCCGGGTCTTGTTGTTCACGAAGAATTGTTTGCTCGGCGAAGCCATAGAGGCCAAACGTCCCCCCTCGACGAATCGGCTGACCAGCTCTATCAGTGGAGACAGCATCGTTAAAATCCGTAGTATACGTCCATCCGCCCAGAGCGTATTTTCCGTACGGGAATGGAGAGGTCTCTTCTACCCCAACGAGATAGGCCATTTCGGTTGCCACCAGTATCCCGTCATCATCATCTAAGATAATCTGCGTCCCTTCGGGGTCATGTGGGTCTCCTGGAATGCCATCCAGAATAGCCGTTTGGAAATATATCTGGGGAGAGGGTTGGAGGCGGACCCTGAATCCTAAAGATGTCGTGGGGAAAACTGAGGGGCCATTTTTACCACTCAGGGAGAACTCAGGGCCAATACCAAAGGAACTATTGAGAAAGAGTTGAGCGGTCTGGATGTAATCAAACTCGCTATTCAGGTCATACAGGCCAGCCAGGAGGGAAAGCCTTTCCTCAAAAAGTGGTTGTTCTACCCATGCTTCGTACAGCCTCCAGGTATCAAATGTTTCAATATTGCTAACGATTTGCACGTCGCCGATATGGCGACTCGGGTCTCCACCCTGATTGCCCAGGCCATGGACAAACAGCCGTGTCCCAGGCCAGCCGAGTAATACTTTGCCATCCAAGGTCAGCGTCAAGGTAACATTGTCGAGATAGACAGTTTTCTGCCGGATACCGCCAATATTAGAAAAGGTCTCGCCAGTGTACACTCCCCTAAAAGTAATGCCTCTCTCTTCGAGCCTAGTGCGGAGGGTCCCCCAGTCTTCGGTCAGAGTCTCGCGTTGCCAGAACGAAGCAACACTATGGGCCGTGCAGGGGGGCGCCGTCAGTACACAGGAGAAAACACCGAACAAGAGAAGCAACCGCGCAGTTGCGCTGGGGCTGCTCATTCAATGTTTCCCTCAAGAGGAACCGATGTTGAGCGTTGGGCTGTTCGCTCTTGATTTTCATATTGTTTGAGAATGCAATGGACCGCAAACATTCAAATACCTCCGCCCAAAGAAAAGGTTGTTTTTTGAAGCTATAGGATAGACTGCTGCATGAAACAGGAGTATCGCGTCAAAAAGGTACAGAGTTTCACTCTCCAACACCCGTGGGCAGCTCTAACCCAGTGGCCACCACAGGGCTCTGCCTTTTTTTCCGTTGTCCGCACAAAAGTCCAGGACGACGCGCTCAGCCTGCGGGCCATGGGGCTCACCTATGTGACCCTGCTGTCCCTGGTGCCGCTCCTGGCGGTCATGTTTGCCGCGCTCAAGGCCTTCGGGGTGCACAATCTCATTGAGCCGTCACTGGCCCAGGCCCTGGAGCCGCTGGGCGAGCAGGGGACTGAGATTACCCGGCGTATCTTGGAGTTTGTGAGTCATTTGCGCGTTGGGGTGCTGGGCGCGGTCGGGGTAGCGGCCCTGTTCTATACCGTCGTTTCGCTGATCAGCAAAATTGAGGACTCGTTCAACGCTATCTGGCAGGTGCGGCGCTCCCGGACCTGGGGCAAGAAATGCAGTGACTATCTGAGCGTGGTCCTGGTTGGTCCGGTGCTGGTCTTTACGGCATTGACCGTCATTGCCTCGGCCCAGAGTCACACCGTGGTGCAGTATATGATGGCGAACGAGTTGCTTGGTCCGCTCATTGTTGTGGCGACGCAACTGATGCCCTTCGCCTTTCTCTGCATTGCCTTCACGTTTTTGTACGTCTTTGTTCCCAATACGGCGGTGCGCTTTGGCTCCGCCTTATTAGGCGGGGTGGTCGCGGCTGTTTTGTGGCAGTTGGCCGGAGTCGGCTTTGCGGCCTTTGTCGCCGGCTCGGCGCGTTATGCGGCCATCTATTCGAGCTTTGCTATCCTGGTTCTCTTTTTTATCTGGGTATACGCCAGTTGGCTGATTATTCTGGTGGGTGCCGAAGTCGCCTGTTTTCATCAATATCCAGGCTCTTACCGGGCCGAACTGGACGGCAAGACCCCGCTGTCGCAGGAGCGACTCGCCCTGACCGCCCTGGCTGCAATTACGCGGCGCTATCTCGCTGAACAAGCGCCGTGGTCGGTTGCCACTCTTGCCAAAAATATGCGCGTTCAGCTCTCTGCGCTGGAGCCCCTGATTGAAACGCTGCTGGCAAAAGGTGTGCTCTTGCAGACCGTTGAGCCGGAGGGTATAGTCCCTGGCCGTCCGCCCGAGCAGATTGAGGTCGTAAGTGTGTTGGATATCCTGCGTACGCCTGGTGATGAGTCTGCCGCAATTAATAGTGGAGATGCTATCTCGGCTCTGCTTGACCGGCGGAATCGGGCGGTTGAGCGGGCTCTTAAAGGTGTTACACTTCGCTCCCTGGCTACCGACGATCCCTTGGGACATTAACGACTCCGACAGTTCTTTTCCCCATGTTTTCTGGTACCCCGTATGACAAAGCCGCGAGATAAAAAGGGTTGCTGGTCTGTGTCCGGCATATTCTTTTTTTGCTTCGTCTGGCTGCTGGGTTGGGGAGGGGCGGTCGTTTTTGCCCGCTCGCTCGAACAACTCGACCCGGAACGTGAATGGCGGGTCGAGTCGATCTCGCTTTCCGGCAACGAGCAGTTCGATACCGAGACCCTGCTGGCTGAGCTGCAAACCACAACCCGGCCCTGGTATATGCCGTGGAAACAGCAGCCGCTCTTTGATCCCGTCACATTTACGCGAGATCTCGAACGGGTTCGACACTATTATGAAACCCAGGGCTATTATCAGGCTCAGGTGACGTATGAGTTGCACACCGACGACGCACGGGGGAGCGTTTCCCTGGCGGTGCGAATCGTAGAGAACGAATCCGTTACGGTCGGAGCGCTGAGCGTCGAGGTCAAAGCAAAACCCCGGACCGGTGTGGCGCTTCCGAAGCGTCTCCCGCTTGAGTCCGGCGATCTCTTTACCGAAGCGGCCTACGTGCAGACCGATCAGACGCTGCGTCAGGTTTTTCTTCAGCAGGGTCATTCCTGGGTTGAAATCGAGCGCAAAGCCGAGGTTGACCTGAATACCCGGCAGGCGCAGGTGACATACTCCATCTCGCCGGGACCACCCACCATATTCGGGGCAACTCATGTGGACGGGACGCGGAAAGTTGATCCGCACCTCGTACTCAGAGAACTGACCTACGCGTCCGGCGAGCCGTTTTCTCTGACGGATATTGAGCGGTCGCGTCAGAATCTTCTGAACCTGGACCTGTTTCACTCGGTCCATATGGAATTCCAGCAGGAGGGCGAGAAACCGCGTCAGGTTCCCATCCGTATACGTGTGGCGGAAAAAGAGCCCCGCAGTATTCGGCTTGGGGCCGGCTATAGTACGGACGAGGAGTTTATCGGGCTGGCTGCCTGGCAGCACCGGAATTGGTTGGGTGGTGGTCGCCGCCTGTCCGCGGAACTGCGTTTGTCCGCCATCCAGCGTTCTATAGGAGCCACCTTCGTGCAGCCCTACTTTCTGGCCCATGATACCGTGCTGCACATTGACGCCCAGCAGGGCCAGGAAGACGAAGACACTTATCTCCTCAATTATTCCCGTCTGCGTCCGCGTATCGAGCGCCACTTCTCTCCGACCTTCTCCGGTTTTGTTGACTATCGGGTCGAGTTTCTGAAATTCAACGAGGTCGGCAGTTCCACCATCCGGGCCCTGGAGGGCCTGCGACGCGAGGGCGTCTTGTCCGGCCCGACTCTCGGGTTGGTCTGGGATACGACTGAAGACCTCTTGAATCCGACCCAGGGCGGGATGCTGTCCGTGGTTGCCAATCAAGCCGGGACGGTCTGGGGCGGTGATTATAAATTCTTTAGCCTGACGGCTGAGGCCAAGCACTACCAGCGTCTCGGATGGGGTGTCGTCCTTGCCACTCGCCTGAAAATGGGCCTGAGCGACTTTTTTGGCTCACAGCGCAACATCCCCCTGTCGGAGCGCTTTTATGCCGGCGGCGATGGGGGAGTGCGGGGCTATGGCCGGCGTAAACTCGGTGCCCTGAACGCTGCGGACGACCCGCTCGGAGGACTCAGCGCGCTTGAAGGGTCGGTCGAACTGCGGCGGCCGTTATGGCGTGAACTGGCCGGGGCGGTCTTCCTCGATTTTGGTCAGCTCTCGCTTGAGAGCTACGATATTCCGGTTGATGATCTTCAATTTGCGCCCGGCTTTGGGCTGAGCTATGCCACGCGTATCGGGCCGCTGCGGTTCGATGTGGGTTTCCCCATCGATCCTGCGGACGATGATGAGCCGTGGCGGGTCCATTTCGGCATCGGACAATCGTTTTGAGGGAGGGAGAACGGGTGCGGTACGTGTGGCGGACGTTGCTGATTGTCGGAGGCTTGGGCGCTGTTCTCGTTATTGGGGCTCTGCTTTTCCTACAGACTGCGCAGTTCCAGAAATTCCTGCACGGCCAGTTTGTCTCGACCCTGAACACCGCGCTGCCCGGAGAGGTCAGCCTGGGCGGTCTGGAAGGGTCGGTGTGGCGGGGGCTGCAACTCACCGATTTGGTCGTTCGTTACGAAGAAGAGGATGTCGTGCGCATTCCTCGGTTGACCGTCCGGTATGCGCTCCGTCCGCTGCTCAACGGGCGAGTGAGCCTGACGCAAGTTGACGTGTATGAGCCTGTCGTTCGACTGACCCAAGACGGGGCGGACAATTGGAATCTGGTTCAAGCCCTGATTCCGAACACAGACCGAGGCGCAAACCCCTCGCCGGGAATCGGTCTGGGTATTGTTCTCGGCGCTGTTACCATTCACAACGCGGCGGTCGAGATCATTCCCGCCGGTCATGCCCCGTATCGTTTGCACGATATGACCCTTGAGGCCAGGGCTGCACTGGAGGGCAATCAATTGCAGGTTGTGTGTGACAGATTTGCGACCAGTATGACTATGGCCTCGGTTCCGCCACTGAATCTTGCCGCTTCGGTATCGGTGCATGGCGACCTGGAGCATCTCTCCATTGCCATCTCTCATGTTGATATCACCTCAGCGCAGTCCCGGATGCGGTTTACCGGCCGAGTCGCAGACCTGAATACTCCGACACTGGACGGAACACTTTCCATTCAAAAGCTGGCTGGGGCTGACTTGGCTGCGGTTATTCCCGGCTGGCCGATCCACGAAGCGGTATTTGGAGAAGTCCGCGTTGCGGGCGAACTCGCCGACCTGCATACCGACATCCGGCTGGCAGTCGCGGACGCAGAACTCGAGGGGCAGGTGTGGACCGACCTGAGTCAGAGCGAACCTGCATACGCCGGCACGCTCGCTTTCTCTCGCTTTGACCTCACAAAGCTGCGAGGCGGCGAAGCCCTGGGCGGTATATTTGAGGGGCGCCTGGAGTTGGCGGGGCAGGGGACCGACCTGGTCGGCCTGACTGGCAATGCCGTGGCTCAAGGTCGAGACTTTCGTATTGGGGAGTGGCAGGTCGGCCAGGTGGGGTTGACCGGGAGCGTCAAGCAGCAAGTGGGCGAGGTCGCAGGGACGATTGCCGCGAGGTCGGGTCGGGCAGATTGGAAGGCTGAAATCCGGCTTGCGGACGAGCTTGCGTACACGTTCACGCTTGCGGTTGACCACCTTGACTTGCAAAAAATGGTTCCGGGTGTGGGAGCAGGAAACGGAACGCAGGCAAAAGCCGATCCCCACCCGGTCATGACGAGCGATCTCAACCTGTCCGGTACGGTACGGGGCAGAGGGATAGACCCGTCCGGCATGGCTGTCCGGGCCTTGTTTACGCTCGCTCCTTCGCGTCTTGGCCCAATATCGATACGGAGTGGACGTCTTGATGCCTCGGTGGCCGATGGCAGGGTGGATATTGCTGACGTTCATCTCAAAGCCCGGAATGCCAGCCTGACGATGCGGGGGGAACTGGGGACGACGTTAGCGGAGATGGGGAAACTGTCGTATCAGCTCAACGTCTCCGATTTGTCCCCATGGCTGGCTCTGGCCGGTCAAAAGGGAACTGGCCAGCTCACGCTGGCGGGTCAAGCTGAGGGCAATCTGACCAGACTTGCCGTCTCTGGCACCGGGCAGACACGCGCTGTTGCGCTGCAAGGCGGGACGCTCACTCAAGGAACGATCGAGTATCATCTGACCGGAGGCGAACTGTGGCCGACGGGGAGGATAAGGGTTGAACTGTCCGGACTGCATGCCGGGGTTGAACTGCAATCTGTTGCTGCCCAACTGAAGTTGACGCACGCAGAGGCTCTTGGGGGACAGCTGACGGTTCACGCGACGGATAGCGTGTCTCGGAACCATTATCTGGATACGCAGATTGTCCGGCAGCCCGACCGGTTGAGCGCGTCCGTGAACGCGCTTGCGCTTGCCCTGCCCGGTGGTGTCTGGGAATTGGTAGAACCGACTACGGTTACGCAGCGGACCGGGACAGTGGCGGTCGAGGCCCTCCAACTGAGGAACGGGGACCAGCACATTTCCTTAGACGGGCGCGTCTCAACGCACGGCGCGCAGGATTTGCAGGTATGGGTCGAGGAGTTCGCCGTAGCCGAGCTGCGCCCGCTCGTACCGGATATGCCGACCGTTGCCGGCGCGCTGTCTACGCATATTCGGCTCTCCGGGACTGCTGAGACCCCGATTATCGAGGGAAACCTCGCTATCGATCCGTTACGCATCGTTGAACAGCCATATAAAGGGCTGTCGTCCTCGTTTACCTATCGGGACAGGCAGGCCACGCTTGACCTGACCTTTGAGCAGGATGAGCAGCATGCCTTGCAGGTCTCCGGGACGCTGCCGCTTGCCCTGCACTGGCACAATGGGCTCACAACCGGAATCCTGGGAGACCTCGACGCCCGCGCGCACTCCAGCGGATTAAACCTGGCTTTTCTGAATGCTCTGAGTGGCACAGGGGTCAGCGATATTGCTGGGGAACTGCACGTTGATATGGCTGTACACGGACCGCCCACGGACCTGTTCCCGCAAGGAACAATTACGCTCCGCAATGGTCGGGTGACGGTCGCTCCACTCGGAACGACGCTCTCCGATGCGACACTTGTACTGGCCGCCCAGCCCGAGACGATTCGCATTGAGGAAATCTCCGCTGTCTCCGGAAAAGGTAAGATGACAGGGCAAGGGGCAATCAGCTTATCCAAATACGCGCCACAGAGCATCGATATGACCCTGACCGCTCATCAATGGCCGGCGATTCACACCAGACGGTACCAGGCGGAAGTCGGTGCGGCTGTCAACATATCTGGAGCCCTCACGGCACCACATCTGAGCGGTACGGTGGAAATCCTGCGGGCCACCCTTCACCCGGACCTGGCCTTTCTCGATAGCAGGCCGGTCAATCGGGACGAAACCATTCTCATCATCCCGGTCGGTGAGACCGCCCGCTCTCTGGCCGAGCACGCCGCGGTCAGAGAACAAAGGGCCGAGGGCAGGGCCGCCCGTGATGCGACCATGGAGCTGACTGTCCGAGTCCACCGCAATACCCAAATCGAACACGCCAACGCCGCGGTTGAGCTGAGTGGCGAGGTCACGGTGACGAAAGAACGCGGGGCGGAGCCCCGCCTGGTCGGGGATATCAAAGTGGTTCAAGGCTGGGCGGGTTTTCAGGGGCGGCGTTTCACCCTGGACGGGGGCAAAGTCCAGTTTACCGGGGGGAGAAAAATCAATCCGAGTCTGGACATTGTGGCGCAATACCAGGCACCTGACCATGTCGTTGAAGCCGTGGTCCGGGGAACCGCAGGCGAACCCAGCCTCGTCTTACGCAGCCAGCCGGAATTGGAGCATGCCGATATCCTGGCCGTTCTCCTGTTCGGGAAGCCGGCCAGCGCACTGGATCAAGGCGAAAAGCTTGACCTTGAGAAACAGGCGTTGGCGATCACCAGCGGTTACGCCGCGACCAAGATCGGGGAGTCGGTCTCTCAAGCGCTGGGGCTGGAGAGGCTTGGGGCCGGCCTCAAACTCTCGAATCTGGATATCGCCGGCGGGACGGTCGGCTTTGGTTTCTCTTTGCCCAAGGGGTTACAGGTCTCCGTCGCGCATGACCTGACGAAGAAGGGTGAGCGCAAAGTCTCCCTGGAATATCAGCTCAGTCCGCACTGGCAGATCGATACGTCCTCCAGTTCGGGGGGTGCCAGCGAAGCCCATATTCTCTGGCAGAAGAAATATTGATGGGTTCAGTGTTTCCGTAATTCCCCCGTTTTGCGCCGATGCGCGGCTGAAAACTCGTTTGTGTTTGTGTCTCTCCGAGACATGCGATATTCTGGGAGGGTGGCGCGCAGAGCGCACCGGCTGTGAAGACAACAACAGGGGCCGGTGGGGGAGGTGGATGCAGTGGAACCTCAGGGTCATCACCGATGTGGCAGCCTCAACCTCAACGTGCGGGGGCTTGGACAATCAGCAACTTTAGCGATCAATGAGCGGAGCAACGCGCTCCGCCGCAAAGGGCAGCGCGTCTATAAACTCGGGCTGGGCCAATCGCCATTTCCCATTCCGTCCGAAGTGGTGAACGCGCTCAGGCTGCACGCCCACGAAGACGATTACCTGCCGGTCACCGGTCTGCCTGCCCTGCGGGAAGCAGTGGCGGAGTTTCATCGACAGAAAGATCGCGTACAGGCCCGTCCCGAGGGCGTCCTGGTCGGACCCGGCTCAAAAGAGCTGCTGTTCCTCCTACAGTTGACCTTTTACGGCGAATTGCTCGTGCCGTCTCCAGCCTGGGTGTCCTATATCCCCCAGGCTCGTATCATTGGTCGCACCGTCAATCTTATCCCGACGACCTTTGAAGAGAACTGGCGCGTCTCCCCCCAGCGCCTGGAAGCCATCTGTAAAGCCGACCCGGACCGGCCGCGTATTCTGGTGTTGAATTATCCTGGCAACCCCGAAGGGGGCAGCTATACGGCGCACGAGCTTGAAGAGTTGGCCGCGGTCGCACGGCAGTTCGGGGTGATTCTGCTGTCCGATGAAATTTATGGTCAACTGCACCACCAGGGAGCGCATGTGTCTGTTGCCCGCTTCTATCCGGAAGGAACAATCATCAGTTCCGGGCTGTCCAAATGGTGTGGAGCCGGCGGCTGGCGGCTCGGGACGTTTACCTTCCCGCCGGATTTGAACTGGCTGATGGAAGCGATGGCGGCCGTGGCCAGTGAGACCTATACGTCGGTCAGCGCCCCGATTCAATATGCGGCCACCCGGGCGTTTCAGGCGAGCATCGGGATCGAGCGCTATCTCTCACACGTCCGCCGCATTCTGTCGGACCTGGGCCAACGCTGTACGCAGATTCTTCAGGCGGCCGGCGTCCGGGTGCACGCTCCGGTTGGCGCTTTTTATCTCTTTCCGGATTTTTCCCCTTTTGCCGAGCGACTGGCACAGCGCGGTATTCTGGACAGCGACTCTTTGTGCGAGGCGCTCCTGCGCGATACGGGTGTTGCCGTCCTGCCCGGCTCGGTGTTTCAGCGCCCGCGAGAGGAACTCACCGCCCGGGTTGCCTATATCGGCTTTGACGGCGCGAGAGCTCTCACCGCGAGTGAGGCGATTCCGCTCGACCATGACCTCCCGACCGATTTTATCGAGCGCTGGTGTGGAGATATGATTGAAGCCGTGCAGCGTATGACGAGTTGGGCAGCGGAAACGAAGTCGCCCAAAGTCGTGGATCTGATGGATCGGAAAGAAAGAGCCGCCGGGTAAACCCGCCGGTAGGGGCAACCCCCCGTGGTTGCCCGCTCCCCGTAATTGCAACCCCCGCCACGCCTTGACACGCCCCAAATCAGCCTTACCTTTTTGACAGTCAAGAGTCACAGCCAGTTAAAAACGACCGAGCTCGAATGGCTGGAGGAAGGAGGGCAGCGTGGATCTCAACCGCTTGACGGAAAAATCGCAAGAAGCTCTACGCCACGCCCAGGCGCTGGCAACCCGGCGGAATCACCAGGGCGTTGATATTGAACATGTGTTGGCCGCACTCACGGAATCTCCCGACGGAATCGTCCCGGCGCTCATTACTCAGGCCGGGGTGTCCCTCAATACGCTGACTGCCGAGCTTGAAAAGTCGCTGCATCGCATGCCGCAGGTGTCCGGCCCGGACCATGTGTACGTTACCCAGCGCTTGTCCCAGTTGCTCACCCGCGCTGAAGATGGGGCTAAAGAACTCAAAGACGACTATGTGAGTGTCGAGCATCTGCTCCTCGCCATGCTCGAAGACAACGGCGCGACGGGTCGTTTGCTGCGCGACCACGGCCTCAGCCGAGAGCGCCTGCTTGCGGCGCTCCAGAAAGTGCGTGGCCACCAGCGTGTGACCAATCAAAATCCGGAGGGCACCTACCAGGCCCTGGAGCGCTATGGCCGGGACCTGACGCAGGCGGCAAGCCTGGGTAAGCTTGACCCGGTGATTGGCCGGGATGATGAAATCCGTCGGGTCGTGCAGGTGCTCTCTCGCCGTACCAAGAATAATCCGGTGCTGATCGGTGACCCAGGCGTGGGCAAGACCGCCATTGTGGAAGGGCTGGCGCAGCGCATTGTCAGCGGCGATGTGCCGGAAAGCCTGAAGAATCGCCGCGTAATCGTCCTGGATATGGGCGCCCTGATTGCCGGCGCAAAATTTCGCGGTGAGTTTGAGGAGCGGCTCAAAGCCGTGCTCAAAGAGGTCCAGGAGTCCGCGGGCGAGGTGGTGCTGTTTATTGACGAGTTGCATACGGTGGTGGGCGCGGGAGCGTCGGAGGGCGCTATGGACGCGTCCAACCTGTTGAAACCGATGCTGGCTCGTGGCGAGTTGCACTGCATCGGAGCGACCACGCTGGACGAGTATCGTCAATACGTGGAAAAGGACCGGGCGCTGGAGCGGCGCTTTCAGCCGGTCACGGTTGACCAGCCGTCCGTGGAAGACACGATTTCCATTCTGCGGGGGCTGCGTGAACGCTACGAAATCCACCACGGGGTCCGCATCAAAGACGCGGCGCTGGTGACCGCCGCGGTCTTGTCGCACCGCTACATCAGTGATCGCTTCCTGCCGGATAAGGCTATCGATCTGATGGACGAAGCCGCGGCCCGGCTCCGCACCGAAATCGACTCCATGCCGACCGAACTGGACGAGGTGTCCAGGCGGGTCTTGCAGCTTGAAATTGAGCGTGAGGCCCTGCGCAAGGAGACCGACCAGGCCTCGCGGCTACGGCTGGAGAAGCTGGAAAAGGACTTGGCGGATTGCCAGGCTGAGGCCGGGGCGCTGACCGCCCGGTGGGAGATGGAGAAGAACAGCATCGGTCAGCTCCGCAGCCTCAAAGAGGAAATCGAACAGACCAGACGGGCAATCGAAAAGGCCGAGCGTGACTACGACCTCAACCGGGTCGCCGAACTGAAATACGGCAAGCTGGCCCAGCTTGAGCGCGCCCTGGCGGATGGGGAAGCCAGGCTGCATGGCGAACAGGGTCCGAGTCGCCTCCTCAAGGAGGAGGTTGACGAGGACGATATCGCCGCCATTATCTCGCGCTGGACGGGTATTCCCGTTGCAAAGCTGCTCAAAGGCGAACGGGAAAAACTATTGCAACTCGGCGAGTTGCTGCACCAACGGCTGATCGGTCAGGAAGAGGCCGTCCAGGCGGTGGCCGACGCGGTGATTCGGGCCCGCTCGGGACTCAAAGACCCGCACCGGCCGATTGGGTCGTTCATCTTTCTGGGGCCGACCGGGGTGGGAAAAACCGAACTGGCCCGTGCGCTGGCCGAGTTTTTGTTTGACGATGAGACGAATATGGTCCGGCTCGATATGTCGGAATATATGGAGAAGCATACGGTCGCGCGTCTCATTGGTGCGCCTCCGGGGTATGTCGGCTATGACGAAGGCGGACAACTGACCGAAGCGGTCCGGCGGAAACCCTATTCGGTCATCCTGTTCGACGAGATCGAAAAGGCCCATCCCGATGTCTTCAATGCCTTACTCCAGATTCTGGACGACGGACGGTTAACCGATGGGCACGGGCGGACGGTTGACTTCAAGAACACCGTTATCATCATGACCTCGAACGTCGGTAGCCAGTTGATCCTGGGCTATCGGGGCGGTGATGACGCCGAGGCGTATGAGCGCATGAAGAGAGATGTGCTGGATGCCTTGCGGAACGAATTCCGGCCGGAATTTCTGAATCGGGTCAACGAGATCGTGGTATTCCACAGCCTGAACCGAGACCACCTCAAACAGATCGTCGAGATTCAGCTTGCGCACTTGCGGGGGCGGCTGGCCGAGCGGCACATCACGCTCGAACTGACGGAAAGCGCTAAGGAATACTTCGCCCACACCGGCTATGACCCGACCTATGGGGCACGGCCGCTCAAACGCCTCCTCCAGAAAGAGATAGAGACCAATCTTGGCCGGAAAATCATCGCTGGCGAGGTGGCGGAGAATGCTCACGTGATTGTCGACTACGACCATCACGACCTCACCTTCACGACCTCACCGGTGGCTGAGGTGGCGTAAATTCCGCCTATCACGCAGGCGTTCGCCTCTTCAGGCCAAGGAGGGGGAAAGAGTCTTCTCCCTCCTTACAAATTCAGAATAAAACCCCGTTCTTGTAACCAGCCTTTTTTATTTGACTTTTCGCCTATTTCTTTCTACAGTCTCCCTCCGCTCTCCAGAAGGGAGAGCTGCCCTCTTTTCTCAGGCTCGCAATGTATGAAGCGGTATGCGTTGGTAAAGCGGTGTGAGGTGATATGAAGCGGTGTGAGTGGGAAAGAGGAGACTCCTCGGAGGAGGTATCTCTATGCTGGACGAAACGACCCACCGCCTGGATATTGCAAACGGCTCCTCTATTGCCGTCACGCCCGAATCCTCCGCTCCACGCTTCAAGGTGTACAATGAGCGCCACCTCGACCAGATTCCGCAACTGCAACGCTTATCTGATGAGCAACGTTTTCAGATGCGGGTTGTCGCCACTGTCCTGCCCTTTCGCATTAATCCGTACGTCATCGAGAATCTCATTGATTGGGACAATATCCCCGCCGACCCCATGTTCCAGTTGACTTTTCCGCAGCCGGGCATGTTGCAGCCGGAAGACTTTGAGCACATGGCTGACCTGCTCAGGAAAGGGGCGGATCGAATCGCGGTCAAAGCCGCCGCGGACGAGATTCGTATTCGGCTGAACCCACATCCCGCCGGCCAACAGCAGATGAATGTCCCGCACATGGACGGCGAATCGCTGCCCGGCATGCAGCATAAGTATCGCGAAACCGTCCTCTTTTTCCCGAGCCAGGGCCAGACGTGTCATACCTATTGCACCTTCTGCTTTCGCTGGGCGCAGTTCGTGGGCATTCAGGAACTGCGGTTTAATTCCAACGACGCCGGTCAGCTGCATGGCTATCTGGCCTCACAGCCGCAGGTGAGTGATCTGCTCATGACCGGCGGAGACCCGATGGTCATGAAGACCCACCACTTGGCTGAATACCTGCGTCCTTTGATCCAACCGGAGTTCGAGCACGTACAAACTATTCGGATCGGCACGAAGGCGCTGACCTACTGGCCCTTCCGTTTTACGAGCGATGCGGATGCCGACGACCTCATGCGTCTGTGTGAACAGCTTGTCGCCGCCGGTAAACACGTGGCGTTCATGGCGCACTATAACCACTGGAGAGAATTGGAACAGCCACAGGTCCGTGAGGCGATTCGGCGTCTGCGCTCGACCGGCGCGGTCATCCGCGGTCAGGGGCCGCTGCTGGCCCATATCAACGATAACGCCGCGGTGTGGACCCGGATGTGGCGGACACAGGTCCGCTTGGGCATCATTCCGTACTATATGTTTGTTGAACGCGATACCGGGGCGCGGCACTATTTTGAGGTGCCGCTGGCGCGGGCCTGGGAGATTTACCGTGAGGCCATTTCACAGGTCTCCGGCCTGGCGCGTACCGCCCGTGGTCCGTCGATGAGTGCGGGGCCGGGCAAGGTCGAGGTGCAGGGTATCACCGAAATAAACGGTGAAAAGGTTTTTGTCCTGCGCTTTATCCAGGGGCGTAATGCCGATTGGGTCCAACGACCGTTCTTTGCCAAGTTTGACCCCAGCGTGACCTGGCTCGATCACCTCAAACCTGCCGGCGGGGAATCCCAGTTTTTCTTTGAGCCCGAATACCAGGCCATACAGGCGCAGGCTTCAGTCGGACACTGAGGCTATTCGCGAGGTTTGAGCATCCGAATACGCCGCACCGGCGGATGGCCGGGGGTGTCGTCAATAAAGGTGAGGTGCTCCGCCTCGCACGCGGGACAGATAATCAGCGTCCCGTATGTGTCGTCTTCAACCATGGGCGGCCACTTGCCGTCCGCCGGCTCTCCGTAGTTGCTCATTTGGTAGAGTTCGTCGGCACACATCAGACAGTATTGGGCTTTTGCCATCGGCTGACTCCTTTTCCTTTGTCTTGACGCTCCGGGGAGGACGGGGTAGGTCTTCTCTTGTCCATTCGCCGCTGCCACAACAAGGAGATGACATGTTCGAGTATACTATGGAGCACCTCTTTTCCTATACCGCCACCCTGGAGATGCCGCCTGAAACAATAGGGCCGGTGCCCGGCGGTGCTCGGGCCAATGTCTACATCACGGGCGGCGCAGTTGAGGGTCCCAAACTGCAAGGCTGGCTGCGCCCGGTTGGCGCGGACTGGCTGACCGTCCGACCCGATGGAGTGGCGTATCTCGATGTACGGGCGACTGTTGAGGCGAACGACGGTGCGCTGATCTATGTGACCTATAATGGGGTGTTGGATTTGGGTGCGGACGGCTATCAGAAATTTTTGGACGGTGCGCTTCCGCCGAGCGGAACGCCGATTCGGACGAATCCCTGGTGTCAGACCGCCCACCCTGACTATCTCTGGATGAACCGTTGCCTGTGTGTTGGGATCGGAGAAGCGTATCTGGAACGGGGCGCAGTGTGCTACGACGTGTATGCCGTACGCTAGGGGTAGGGTGGATGAGAATGGGTATGAGTAAATCGAACTGTAATTGGTACGTAGTCCTCGTCGCCGGTCTGCTGCTGTGGGGTCGTCCCGTTGGTGCCGCGGTTGAGGTCGGGAGTCCCGCGCCCGCCTTCTGTTTGCCCGCACAGGACGGTGAGACGGTCTGTCTCTCGGAGTTTGCGGGCAAACGGAATGTCCTGCTGCTGTTTTATATTTTGGACTTTACCCCAGGCTGAACCCTTCAGCTATCGACCGGGCAGGATGCTCGGCAGGAAAAGCAACTCGACGCGGTGGTCCTGGGAATCAGTACGAATCACACGGCTTCCCAGCGCATATTTCGCGAACAACTGGCCCTCAGCTATCCGTTGTTGAGCGCGTTTGACGCCCCCGAGGTAGTTGAAAACTATGTAGGCTGGCTGGACCGGGAAAAGCGGCTCAGCCAGAGGGCCTATGTGCTGATTGATACGGACGGGATCGTGCGCTTTGTCCGAGTCATGCAGAACCCCGGAGAGGTCCTTCCGGTCAGCGAGCTGGAGGCTGAGCTGGCCAAGCTCAAATCGGCCCGGTAATACGTGCCTGCTTGCGCTTTGAGAGCGAGGGATGAATAATGAGCGGCCAAGAGTGAGGACGGCAAAAGGGGGTCCGATAATGCAGGCGCGTGTCCTCTGGTTTCCAGTTATTATGGCCGGTGTTCTGATCGCCGGTCTCTGGACCTCGCCGCGTCTCATCCAGGCGCAGAGCGCTCCGGCTGATGCGGGCCAGCATCCTCAGCAGGTTGGCGCCCCACAAGTGCTGGAAATTCCTGTTCAGAGCAGCCTGAGCCAACCGGCCGCCCCGGTCAAACCCTCAGCGTCTGATTTCAGAGAATTGCAGCCGCACGAAGACTGGTCTTCCGCTGCAACGGACGGTCAATTCCCGGAATGGCCCGACCCGTCTGTGGCTGAGTCCAAACGAACCTATCTCGGCGTCCTGTATGCCACAGCCGAGGAGGGACCGGAGGGCGTCCTGGTCTTAAGCGTGATTGAGGGCAGTCCGGCGCATCGTTCCGGTTTCGAAGGTGTGAATGCGCCCACGCAGCACAACCGGAATGATTTAGTGAAGAAGGCCGCCATCATTGCGCTGGCCATGTCACCGGCCGGTCCGTTTGTCATGCCGCTTGTTGCCGCGCACGATCATCTCACGCGGGAGCGTCATCCTGCCGGCGATCTGATTGTCGCGATCGAGAACACTCCGGTTCGGACCGCCCAGGACTTTACCGAAATCATGCAGCGCTACAGCCCCGGAGATCAGGTCGCCTTTTCCGTCCTGCGCAGGAACCAGCCCCTCCAAATCCCGGTGACGCTCGAAGAAGAACCGCTGGGGCCGTAAATCCGCCCTTATAGGCAGTATGGGATTTGAGATTGTGAAGGCCGTGTAGGGGCGGCGTTGTCGAGGGTGTGGGTCATAGATTATTCGCGGTAGGGGCAACCCTTGTGGTTGCCCGGCTTGGAAGGTTGACCCTATGTGCCATGCCCTAGGCGGCCACAAGGGCCGCCCCTACTGAGTTCCGGACAGATGTCCGACCTGGGTACGGAAGGCGTTGACGGTATTGTTCATGAGCATCGACACCGTCACCGGTCCGACACCGCCCGGAACCGGCGTAATAAATGCGGCGCGTTCCTTGGCCGTATCAAATTCCACATCGCCAACGAGGCGTGAGCCCACCTGATTGATGCCAACATCGATCACGGTTGCCCCAGGACGGACCCAGTCGCCCTTGATCAACCCGGGAGAACCGACGGCCACAACGAGGACCTCTGCCCGACGCACATGCTCGGCTAACAGCCCCCGCTGAGCGGTCGCGATATGGCAGATGGTCACCGTGGCTAAGCGATCGACCAGCATCAGGCTGAGCGGCTTGCCCACAAGGTCGCTGTGTCCGACAATAACCGCCTCTTTCCCCTCCATGTCGATCCCGGTTGCGTCCAAAAGGCGCATGACGGCGAGGGCGGTACAAGAGCCAATACGTATCTCTCCAGTGACGGCGGCCCCGACATTTTCCGGATGGGTGCCGTCCACATCTTTTTGTGGGGCAATCTGGTTGACCAGGACTGAGCGGCGTACATGCTCAGGCAGGGGGAGCTGAATGATCACGCCGGTGACTTCAGGGTCCTGGTTCAGCTGCTCCAAACGACGCAGCACCTCAGCCTCTTGGGCATTATCCGGGAGATGGTACCAGCGATACTCAATCCCCAACCCCCGGGCAATCCGATTCATGGATCGAATATAGACTTCGATAGCCGGGTTCGAGCCGATATAAATACTGACCAGAACGGGTCTTCGTCCTGTGCGCTGGATCAACCCCGAGATTTCCGCTTCAAGTTCCGTGTACACTGACTGGGCAATGACCCTGCCTTTGACGATCTGGGCACCCATGCGGAGACGGTATCATCTGACACAAACGGGCGGAAGCGGGCCGCCTAGCTCATTCATCGATTTCGTGATAGGCGAGGGGCGGAAAAGGTGGCGTATGAAAACATTTTTCGAGCGGTTTGTGGATGAGGTCGTCCGCAAGAGAGATGCCGGAGAAATCGACGAGGAAAAGGCCCGGCAATGGATAGCCGAGGTCCAGCAGCGGCTGGAGGAACACGCCGAACAGCACCCCAACGCCCCCATTGTCCAAATGCCGGTGAAACACTAGACCTCAGAAGTGGTTGAAAGCATGTCGGAAAGAAAACCTACTCGCGCAGTCCAGGTTGGCAAAGTCCAGGTTGGGGCGGGCGCACCCATCGTCGTGCAGAGTATGTGTGCGACCAAAACAACGGACATCGATGCCACCGTGGCTCAGGTGCATCAACTCGAAGAGGCCGGAGCGGGTATTGTCCGGATTGCGGTGGACAATCCCAAAGAGGCCGCGGCCCTCAAAGAGATCCGTAGCCAGACCACAGCAACTCTCTCCGTCGATCTCCAGGAGAACTATAAGGTCGCCAACCAGGTCGCACCCCATGTTGATAAGATCCGCTACAATCCCGGTCATCTGCACCATATTGAAAAGCGCAAAACCATTCCGGAAAAGGTGGCCTGGCTGGTTGATGTCGCCCGGGAGCATGATGTCGCCATCCGCATTGGTGTCAACTGCGGTTCGGTGGCCCCTGCGTTTCTTGAAAAATATCCCGGTGATCAGATGGAAGCCCTGGTCCAATCGACCCTGTATCACTGCCAGCTTATGGAAGACCTGCAATACGAGCGCTTCGTTGTGTCGCTCAAGGATTCCGACCCGGCCAAGGTTGTCGAGGCCAACACGCGGTTTTCCCAAGCGCGACCGGATGTGCCGCTTCATCTGGGCGTGACCGAAGCCGGCCTGCCGCCGGACGGGGTGATCAAGAGCCGGATTGCTTTTGAGAAGCTGTTGGCCAATGGTGTGGGCGACACGATTCGCGTGTCCCTGACCCTGCCCAATGAGCGCAAACACGAGGAAGTCAGCGCCGGCTTCTCCATTCTCAACGACACGCAGAACGGCCGTTTCATCTCAGTCCCCGACTTCGGAAAGGGCCTGAATATCATCTCCTGCCCAAGCTGCTCGCGGGTTGAAAATGAGAAATTCGTCGAGCTGGCACAGGAGGTCAAGGCCATGTCCGCCTACGCCAAGCAGCACGACATCACCATTGCCGTCATGGGCTGCCGGGTCAACGGTCCCGGAGAAACCGATGATGCGGACCTGGGGCTGTG
The DNA here is from genome assembly GCA_022824615.1 of Candidatus Binatia bacterium. Lineage (GTDB taxonomy): Bacteria > Desulfobacterota > Binatia > Bin18 > Bin18 > Bin18. Next base: position 24,369 of record JAJDZM010000199.1, read on the forward strand.
GTGTGGACCGACAACGGTGAATCTCAAGAAGAAGAGCGTCAAGCTCGGTCACTTCAAGTACGACGTTGTTCTGGACCGCCTCAAGGACGAAATTGACCAGTTGATTGCCGAGCGTCGCTCGGTATAGTCGCGCCTACTCGGCGGCCCCTGTTGCTTCGCCCGCGGCCCGCATCTTGTGTTCCACGCGGGCAGTGGCTTGGTCCAGGACTTGGGCCGCGTTGGGGTTGGCCTCCTTGGCCCGTTGGAGCATGAGCAACGCATCCGCATAGCGTCCGACCTGCTCATAGGCAAACGCCAGGTTCGACAAATAGTTGAAATCGTCCGGTCTCGCATTTACGGCCGCTTCGAGCGGGGCAAGCGCTTCTTCGTATTGCTCCAATTTCAGCAAGGTCACACCCAGCAACTCCTGCACAAACGGGTTCTCCGGTCGCAGGTGGGCGGCCAGACTCGCTTTGGGAAGGAGCGTGCTCGGATTCGAGGAATTGAGCAACTCCGCATAACGGGCACTCAGCAGATCCAGAAATTCCAGGGTGGTAATCTCGCGGTAATAGTCGATATCCTTATCGTCCGGGGTGAGGCGAGCGGCCTGGTCAACCTCACTGAGGGCCCGGTACGAACGTTCGAGCGGCTCGGCCGTACCCACCGCCTTGGAGCGCATGAAAAGGGCGCGGGCGAGCATGGTTGTCGGTTCAACCCCGTACTGCTCGGCCAAGCGGTCCGGATGAATATGGGGTAAGAGCCGGGCCAGGATAAAGGGCATGGTGCCGGCTATGCCCAACCGATTGAGTTCGGCAAACTCGACCGAGGTATGGTCGTCGGTCAGGAGCGGATAGTCATCTCTGACCAGGGTATCGATGCGTGGCCCATCAAAAATAATATACTTGAGAATATCCTGCCCGCGGGTGATACCGATCTCTTCCAGGTCGGCACGGACCTCCGCGCTGAGCTGACTGAGGCGTTGATCCAGGACCGTGGGAGACAGGGAGAGGGGTTGTCTGGCTCCCACTAGCAGGGTGTAACGACTTGTGAACAGGAGTAGGGTCTCTTCGCGAAACACGCGTCGAAAGGTGTACAGCACCGACAGATAATCGGTCGGCGCCATATTGTGCAAAGGCAGCCACTGGACGTAGACGCCGGTGTCGTTCAGTTTGTCATAGACCTGTTGGTAATACTCCAGCGTGTAGAGCATCCAGGACTCGGCTGCGGCCGGGTGGGTGGCGTCAGCGGTAATCGCGTCATAGCGATGGGGCGAGACTTTCAGATAATTCCGTCCGTCATCGGCAATCAGCGTCCAGTTCGTCCGTTCAACGACATTGCCGTTTTCGGCTCCAAAAAAATGCATGGCCGCGCGGACATCGGGAACAATGTCTACCGCCTCGACCGTCACGTCGTGTTTGGTCACCGCTCCCAAGGTGACCCCTCCGCCGACCGCGTTGACCAGAACCTGTTTGGGGTCGGGCTGGAGCAGCAGGGGCAGGTGGCCCAGCATCTTAAAGGTCGCGACGGCATCCCGATGGGTCGGCACCTCCTCGATGCAGTTGATAAAGAGTTCTTTGATCTCCCCGACCTGGAAAACGGCCAGCGTTCCGGACACGCCCTCCCGATAGAACAGCAGCTCCCCTTCGATATTCTCAAAACGGTCGTACCATTTCATGAGCGTCAGTTCTTTTGGTACGAGCACGGCGACCACCAGGGTTGCGGCTGTGAGGAGGCCGCCCCAGGCGAGCCGAAGCGCACCATAGGGGCGGGTCATCAAAAGCAGGAGGAGACCGACACAGACCGACAGCAGAGCCAGGAAGACCATGCCCTGACTCAGCCCCAGCAGCGGAATCAGGACCAGACCGCCGCTGAGCGCACCACCCAGACTGCCGAAGGTATTGGCGGCAAAGACAACGCCGGCGGCGCTGTGTGGGGAATGTTTGGTCTGGTCGCGAAAAAGATCAACGAGCAGGGGGACAACAAAGCCCGAAGCGGTCGCCGGAATAAGAGTCACAACCGCGGCTGCGGCAAAACGGACCAGACCCAGGGCGAGCCAGTGATTACCGCCGAGCTGACGACTGAAGTCCAGGGTCACATCGTGGAGCTGGTTGAACAGCCCCAGTGAGACGAGAATGGCGCTCGCCCCAATCGCTTGAACGAGCAGAAACACCAGCGCCTTGGTTGGCTGGCTTGCGCGCGATGGCCCGCAGGCGGCATACAGCCACGCCCCCAGGGCCAGCCCCATCAGGATGTCGGCCAGCACAACCGAGAAGGAATAGGTGTTGTTCGATACCACACAGATCAGGGTCCGTACCCAGATGATCTGAAGCGCGAGACCCGTAAAGCCGGTGATAAACGGAAAAAAGAGCAGCCTGACCGGGAGTGAGGATGTCTGCCCCGCGTGTTCGGGCTGTTCGGCAGGCTGGTCCGACTGTTTGACGGGCCGACGGGGCTGGGTCAGAGCGACCAGACAGATTGCCGCATTGATCGCGGTGGCGATCAGCGTGGTCTGAAACACGCCATAGGTCCGAATGAAAAAGACCCCGGCAAAAAATGCTCCGAGCACGGAACCGGTGGTGTTGATCGCGTATAAGAGCCCGACCCGGCGTCCGGTCAGTCCTTCCTGAGCGACCTGCCGGGCCAGGGTGGGCAGGGTGAGTCCCATCAGTGTTGCGGGCAGCGCCAGAGCGAGCAGGGTAAGAACGATTTGCAGCGCAAAACTGCCGCCGGACGCAACATAGGCCAGGTCGATAATTTTCAGCAGGAAGGGAAAAATCAGGGCGAAAACGCCGATCAATCCTTCTGCCAGACCATACACGACAAAGGGATGATAGCGGGACAAGCGGCGGCTTTGGCCGGCCATATAGCCCAGGGCAAGACCCAACATAAAGGCCGCGGTGACCACGGTGACGGCATAGGTCGACAGCCCGAATACGACGTGCAGCAGGCGTTCCCAGACCACTTCGTACAGCAGGGCGGTAAAACCGGACAGAAAAAAGAGAACGAGAATCATACCAGCCTTTATTGGGCCTCTTATTGAGAATTGTGGAAAATAATGCCGAGAGTATAACGCTGCCCGGAGGTGACGGTGCTGAGGCCATGCCGGACGGTCAGACGATAATACCCGCGTGTGCCGCGCGCCGGGCGGTAGCGCGTGGCAAAGATAATACCTTGCCCTTGCTGCAGGGTGAGCGCAATACCGCGCGACTGCGCCCGGGGACGTTGTTCAACCAGCAGAAATTCCCCACCCGTATAGTCGGTCTGCGGCCGGCTCAGACAGACGGTCATTTGCAGGGGAAAGGCGACTGGCCCATACAGGTCCTGATGTAAACAGTTGTAGCCGCCCTGTTCGTAATACAGGAGCAGGGGGGTCGGTTTGATCTGGCCGTGTTCCTGGCAGAGGCGTAAAAAACGCGCCAGCGTCGGGGGAAAGGGCTCGGGCTGTTTGAGGGCGGCCATCCAGCAATTCGCAATCCGGGCCAGGGGTGGATATGCCTGGGCTCTGAGGCGGGTGACGAGCCGCGGCAACGGGTCGGCAAAATACTGGTACTCGCCGACGCCGAACCGATGCTGAGCCATATTGACCCGCTTGCGGAACCGCGTGGTCTTGGCATACAGCCGGACGAGCGTCGCGCATTCCTGGGGTGTGAGAACCTGAGGCGTTACGGCATAGCCTTGTGTCCACAGCGATTCTTCTATGGCCGGCCAGTCGAGCTGAGATATGCGTGTATGACTCGTCATCGGCCTCTACCGCGGTACCCAATCTGGCAGGCTGTCCAGCCCGATCCCGAACGCCGGTACTCCAATCACATATAAAAGTCCGGTCAGGATCAGGATACTCAGGATATTGAGGCCGAAACCGGCCCCGAACATTTGTGGCAGGGTAACATGGCCGCTGGCAAAAATAATGGCATTCGGAGCAGTAGCGGTCGGCAGCATAAAGGCAAAGGAGGCCGCAAAGGTGGCGGGGATCATGAGCAGCAGCGGGTCAACCTCCAAGCCGGTCGCGGTGGCGGCGAGTACCGGCATGACCAGGGTTGTCGTGGCCGTATTGCTGGTAAACTCGGTCAGCCAGACCATCAGGGCGCAGACGGAGAAGATGGCGACAAAAGGGGAAACATCCCGAAGAAAAGACAGTTGAGAGCCGGCCCAGTTCGCCAGGCCGGAATGTCCCACGCCCTCGGCCAGGGCGAGGCTGCCACCGAGCAGGACCAGAATCCCCCACGGAATCTTGACCGTGTCATCCCAGGTCAGCAGGAACTCGCCCTTTTTTTGTCCGGACGGGACAAGAAACAGCAGGATGGCGGCCAATATGGCAACGGTCGAATCCTGGATATGATGCGGGTGGGGAAACAGACTGGCCCAGCCGGGTAGGGACAGCGACCCGAAATCAATATCCTTCCTGAAAATCCAGAGCAGTGCAGTGGTCAGCGATAACAGCAACACGCGACGCTCTCCACCGCGTATGGGACCGAGGTCCTTGAGCTGTCGGGCTAAAAAGGCTTGGTTATCCTGCCAGCCGGCGCTCGACACCCGGAAATAGATATAGACCAGATAAAACCAGACGCTGACCACCATGAAAGCTGCGGTTGGTACGCCAAACAGCATCCACTGGAAGAAGCCGATATCCGGTGCGTCTGGAAAGAGCCTGGTAAACGCGCCCATGAACACGACGTTGGGCGGAGTGCCGACAGGAGTGCTCACCCCGCCGATCGAGGCGCTATAGGCCAAGCCGAGCATCAGGGCAATACCAAACCCCTGGGTGGTATCATAGCCCTGGCTCGCGGCATGATGCAGGACCGCCAGGGCGATAGGTAGCATGATAATGGTTGAGGCGGTATTGGACACCCACATGGAGAGCAGGGCGGTCGTACTGAGAAAGCCGAGAATGAGCAACTGGGGCGAGCGGCCTATACCGGACAGAATCAGCAACGCGACCCGGCGGTGGAGCTGCCATTTCTCCATGGCGATGGCCAGAAAAAAGGCGCCAAAGAATAAAAAGACAATATGGTCGGCATACGCGGTCGAGACCTCATGTGCGCTCAAGATATCGAGCAGCGGAAACAGGACGAGCGGGACGAGGCCGGTGACCGTAATATGGGTGGCCTCGGTGACCCACCATGCCCCCATCAGGGCAACCACCCCCGCGGTGTGCCAGGCGGCCAAGCTCATATCCGCCGCCGGCTCGGTCAAGAGAAACAGCAGGAGCAGACCTATTCCGGTAAACAGGCCGATCACTTTGCGTCTGCTATAGACCGGCGGCTCGGACGGTGGAGCTTCTGATGGAGGAGCGTCTGTTGCCGTTGTCTGAGTCATGTGAAAAGCTCTGCCCAAGACTGGAGGACATATGAAAATCACCCGTTTTGTAGCAAGCGCGCCTGGCGGGTCGCAGTTCGAGGAGATTGATATCCCGATCACGAACGAGCGACAAGATGCCGAAGGTCACACTCTGCTCTTATCCAATACCTATACCTCGCCGGGAGTGTGTTTTGTCGATCTGCCCGAAGGGCTGAATCAGGATTGGCATCAGGCGCCAACGCGCCAAATCGTTGTGGTCCTGTCCGGGACGCTGGAGGTCACCACCACGGATAATCAGGTCCGGCAGTGGAGCACCGGCGAAGCGTTTATCGCCGCCGATGTCACCGGTCAGGGCCATAAAACGCGTACGCTCGGGGGACCGGCGCGAGTCATGTTTGCACCGCTGCCCGAGAACTTTTCCATGGAGAACTGGTCGGCGGGGTAAGTCGAAACGTGGTGGCTTCCCACTGACCACCGTTCCAAACCCACCCCGGTCCTTCGACAAGCTCAGGACCACCCCTCCCGAGAGGGGAACTTTCCTATCCCCTCCTCGGAGGGGTGCTGCGTAGTGGCGGGGTGGGTTCCTCCTTCCCCAGCAACAAGAGCCCGCGCAAATTTATAGCCAGTGACCATCATCCATACCTCCGAAAGCCGCTTGATCCACAGATCCAGGGCCCGCGTGTACGAGGCTGTCCTCGCCTTTGAAGACTATCCGCTGTGGTGGCCCAGGAAGTTTCATCCCCGGTTCCAGCCCTCTTAGTTGTCTGACCGGGACCAGGAACGGGTCGGCAACCGCCTCGCGTTTACCCCAGTACCCGGCGTCTGGACGGGCTGGGAAATCACCGAGGTAGTCCCCCTGGAGCAGATTCGGGTCGCCTATTTTCAGGGCTTTCATACCGGCTGGGGGGTCTGGAGATTTGCTCCGCAACAGGAAGATACCTTGCTCTCTTTTGAGATGCGGATCGTACCTAAAAATCCATTCTACGGTCTGGTGTACAGATTAGCTGGGGTTCCCCGCAGGCACGCCGCCCATATGCAGGAGATATTCAGCGGTCTTGAGGGCTATCTGCAAGACCGGCCACTGGCGGAAGGGGGAGGGGCGAGGTAGGGGAGGTGTTCCGGGGCACCATTGCAGAGCTATTTGCGGTGGTGGTGTATGAAGTGACGTTTGCGGAGTGGGACGCCTGTGTGAGTGGCGGGAGCTGTGGACACCGCTCCTTGGTCAAAGGAATGTCTTGGGAAAGACGCCGTTACGTAGCTCCCTGCCGGATGGCGATGGCCTCGCGCAGGCCGTCAAGCAGCCCTTCGAGGTGAGCCATGCGCTCACGCAGTTCGGCGATTTGCTGCCCCAGGGCGGTGAACCGTTCGCTGAATTCCTGACGCTGGGCGGCGAGTTCCCGGCGGAGTTCGGTCTGTTCGGTATTGAAGTCCCGTCGTTGGGTGGCCAGTTCGGCGCGGATGGCTCGTTGCCCGCTCTGCATCAACCCGGCCAGGGTTGCTCCGACCGTTACGACAGCTATCAGAACGCTGATCAATTCAACACTCACGGTGACTCACTATACCCACCAACGGGGAGGAGGGCAAGGAGTTGGATTTGTAGAGTAGGGAAGAAAACCCTCACCCCAGCCCTCTCCCTCAGGGAGAGGGGGCGGAACGGGTGAACGGTTACGCCTTGGCGCTCGGTCGTGCGGAAACGTCTGCGTGCCAGCGCTTGGTGTTGGTGTTGGCCTCGGGAATGCCCATCTTGGCAAAACTGGCAAAATCGACCACACACAGGGCGGTGATATCGGCAATCGTGTACCGTTCCCCGGCAATATAGGTGCTCTGGCTGAGCCGTTGTTCCAACCGCTCATAAAAACGCTCGACGCCGGCCTTCCCCCGGGCGGCCAGTTCGGGAATGGCCTGGACGTTCTCCAGACCGGGTAGCCCCCGGTTCTTAAAGGGGTCAAACGAGTTGCGGAACATTTCGCCCGTCGGATTGAGGCCGTCGAATTCCATATGGCGCTGCCACGACTCGATCTGGGCCTTCTCCAAGGCGTCCCGGCCCATGAGGTTCGGCTCCGGCTGCGTCTCTTCGATATAGCGACAAATCGCGACGGTTTCGTCGATACGGTTCCCGTCGTCGAGTTCAAGCGTGGGCAGCAGGCCGCGCGGATTCACCGCCAGGTATTCCGGCTTGAGATTTTCCCCTTCGATAATACTGACCTCGGTCTTCGGAATATCGACCCCTTTTTCTGCCAGAAAAACACGCACCCGACGGGGGTTGGGGGCCATTTGGCAATCATACAACTTCATGCTGATCTCCTTTCCTGTGGTGTAAAGACTGGGGAGAACAATAACCCTCCCAAACGAAGATGCAAGTCCGGTCGGGCCGGACGCGGCAGCAGGTGGTCCTTTAGGCCGAGGCGCTGACGGGCTACAGTAAGAAAAAGTTGAACTGTCCGAACCTGTACGGAGGGGGAGAAGATGCAAAAAAGACTCTGGCGTCTACTTGTGAGCGTGACTCTGATGATGGGGGTAGCACCGCTCTGCCGGGCAGATGTCAGTCCCGGCGGCACCATTACCGCGGCCAATATGGCTCAGGCCGTCGAACTGCTCACTCCGTCCACACGCTGGATGGTAGAGCAGGGCATGACGATGTGGATCGGCGAGCCGCGTCCCTACACCTGGCCCCGAGCGTATCAGGACGCAACGGAACGATACGCGGGACAGGTTGTCATCTCTGCCGATGGACGGGAAATCGCGAACTATATTGCCGGGGCGCCGTTTCCGGTCATTGATGCCCAGGACCATCTGGCCGGCTACAAGATCATGTGGAACCATGCCCAGCCGCCCTATAGCATCGACAATATCGGGGCGAGCTATGTCGCTCATCTGGTCAACAGCCAGGGCAATGTGGACCAGTCATTCGATAATTCGTGGCGGCGGGTGATGTGGACGGGGCGCTTGTATGCGGACCCAAAGCCCATCATCCCGCACAATCCTGCGGTGCGGCATAGTCATATGTGGGGGCCGCTGGTGCTGCCCAACCGTCACAAGGGACTGGCCGTGCTCGAATTTCGCTATATCCCGGCGAGTGCGGCAGACGACACCTATGTCTACTCACCGCAACTCCGCCGCGTACGACGGATCAGTGTGGCGGACCGCAGCGCCAGTATTTGGGGCTCGGATTATGATCTTGACTCGTTCTATGGCTTTAACGCGAAAATCGGAAGCTGGGATTTCAAGCTCCTGGCGGAAAAAGACATTCTCGGGGTACTGCACAGCGGTCGCTACGGAGACCCGGCCGAGTGGTGCGGCCAGCGGGATACAGGCCAGGGCCTCCTGGCGGCGCTGCCGTGTGTGACCTGGGAAAAACGGCGGGCCTGGGTGGTGGAGGCCACGCCGCTCAACTACCCCAGAAAGTACGCCTATTCAAAACGGGTACTGTACGTTGACCAGGAAACCTTCGGTGTCGGGATTGCCGAGATGTACGACACGAACGGGGAACTCCAAAAGGGGCTCGTCCACTGTGCCTTTGTGACCAAAAAACCACACCCCGGCTATCCGTCCAACCCGCTCTCCGGGGGGCACTATAACTATCAGGAAGAACAACTGTTTGTTCCTAACTTCGTGATGATCGATTTTCAGAAAATGCTGGCCACGGTCGGTGAAATTCCCTCGACCGAACAAAGCCCCTCGGAGTGGGAAGGGGAGCCCTATTTCAACGAAGCCGGGGTGAAATGGGCGGACCCCGGTTCGCATACGCCCAACGCCTTAACGGACATGGGAGGCTAAGAAGCGAGGGCATGACTCTGGTGGTATCGAAATGAGAGGGCACTAAAATTGTCAGAAAATATATTTCAGAGAATTATTGAAGTTGGTGGAAGGATCAGTGTCAAAAGCGCATTAAACCCCATCCTCTGGCTCTGTTTCATCATTTCACTTCCTGGGCTTTTGCTGGTCGTCAACCAAGAAGATCCTCCTCTCTGGCTCATTCTCATTGTCGTGGCTCCGGTATGTACCGCCATCGTTGGATACCTCTTCCTCCTCATATTCGATAGGGATAAGCTACAATCCGAAGACTATCAGCTTCGCAAGCAATCTTTGGAACTCATTCAAGATAAAGGACAGCAATTCCCCATAGTTGCCACTTCAATAGAATCTATTTCTAACCCGTC
>JAJDZM010000006.1 GCA_022824615.1 Candidatus Binatia bacterium
GGTCCGAATGCAGGCGGGGTCAACCTCCGCGACAAAACACTTAGCCGCCCTGGCCACGTCCTTGTTATACCAGAGGGCGTTGCCAAAGCTGCAATAGCCCTTTTCATCCGGCGGTGAGACCACGCCAAAGAAAATATCGGAGTTCCAGGTATTGGTCCGACCCTGTTCGGCCTGCTTGGCATACTGGGGATAGTCGAGCGGCATGAAATCTACATAGTGCTTTTTCATACCCACCCGGCAGCCGGCCCCCACATAGTCAACGATCCGTTCGAACGAGGCGTCGTAGGCGGCCTCGTTCCAGATGGGATGTTCGTACAAAGGATAACATTGGATGAGGGTCACCTGTTCCAGCTCTCCATTCCGTGCGGCCAAGGCGTCCAGAATGGGGATAGGCGGTTTGCCGATGTGCAGCCGGACTAAACTGTCCGATTTGACGAGGCCGGCGGCCTGTTCGGCTGAGATGAGCTTATCCTTATACGTATGCTGCCAGGGTGCCATACTTTCCTCCCTATTATGCAGACATGTGCTCCCTCTCCCTAGTAGGGAGAGGGCTGGGGTGAGGGTTGCTCAGAACAGTCGTAATACGTTCCAAGACTCCATCAATGTTTGCGAGTACTTCATGGTTCCAAAATCGGACGACCCGATAACCTTGATCCTCCAGGAACGCTGTCCGTCGCCGGTCGGCCTTTACTCGTACTGCGTGCTGCCCGCCGTCAAGTTCGATGATGAGATATCGTTCTGGACAACAGAAATCCACAATGAAGGGAGGAATAACGTGCTGGCGGCGAAATTTGGCATCGACGATCTGTCTGTCTCGTAAGTGTCTCCATAGATATCGTTCGGCTTTTGTCAGATCGCGGCGCAATCGACGGGCAGAGTCACGAAGATAGGAAGGGACGGCTCCCATTTGGGTTTCCCCTCACCCTAGCCCTCTCCCCAAAGGGGAGAGGGAATTTGGCATGTCTTTGGCTCTGTCTTCAGCATGCAGGCGGATACGGTATTTTTCCATACATTCTCTCTGCTCTGAGGATTCCCTTACCCAACCAAACTATGCCCGCCATCAACGAAGAGCGTCGTGCCGGTCATGAAGGTGTTGGCGTCTGAGGCCAGAAAGATAATCGCCGGTTTGAGCTCCTTGGGGTCACCAACCCGCTGCATCGGGATTTTGCCGATGATCCCCTTGCCACCCTTGGTCTCCCAGAACTCGTGGTTCATCGGCGTGTCAAAATAGCCCGGGCACAGGGCGTTCACCCGGATATTATCCCGGGCCCATTCAAGCGCCAGGGTACGAGTGAAAGACACCAGGGCCGCTTTGGTTGCCCCATAGGCGGCCATATAGCGCGCAACAATTTTCGAGAACAGGGAAGACACGTTAATGATATTACCCTGCTTGCGTTTGGCCATCTCGACCCCGACATGCTTGGAGCACAGCACCGGCCCTTTGAGGTTGAGGTTCATAAAGCGGTCCCACTCTGCTTCGCTCAAATCGTGTACCGGGGTCGTCCCGCCGATACCGGCGTTGTTAACCAGAATATCGATCTGACCGAATTCGGCCATGACCGCTTGCACCATGGCCTGAATCTCAGTGTCTTTGGTGACATCCGCGGCAACGCCGATCACCCGGCGGCCGGTGGTTGCGTGGATAGCGGCCGAGACGGCATCGAGGTCGGCCTGGGTGCGGCTGACGAGCGCCACATCAGCCCCGGACTCAGCCAGGGCGTAGGCCATTTGTTCACCCAGACCCTTACTGCCGCCGGTAATAATGGCCGTTTTCCCGGAAAGATCGAAATATGGAGAAGTCATGGACATCCTTTAGGGGCTGGGGATTAGGGATTGGGGGCTGGGGAGCCAATCCCCAACCCCCAGCCCCCAACCCCTACTTAACATCCCAACTGGCGGGCAATCACCATGCGCTGTACCTCACTGGTTCCTTCACCGATGGTGAGGATTTTTGAGTCCAGGTAGAAACGGGAGACGGGCGATTCGCGCATATAGCCATACCCGCCGTGAATCTGGACGGCTTCCTCTGCCGTCTTTACTGCGATTTCAGATGAGGCCAGCTTGGCCATAGCTGCCTCTTTGGCGTAGGGCTTACCCTCGTCGCGCAGCGTGGCCGCACGGTAGATCATCAGCCGCGCCATCTCGGCCTGGGTGGCCATGTCGGCCAATTTGAACTGGATGGCCTGATGCGAGGCCAGGGGCTGACCAAAGGTTTCGCGTTCCAGGGCATGCCTGAGCGATAAATCCAGGCAGGCTTCGGCCAGCGACAGGCCAAGCGTGGCGACTGAGATGCGCCCGCATTCGAGCGTCTTCAAAAACGCCCGAAAGCCCGAGCCCTGCTCGCCCAGGAGATGGTTACGCGGTACGCGGACGTTCTCAAAAATCTGCTCTCGGGTATCGACCGTGTGCCAACCTATTTTTTTATACCGCTGGCCAACCGTATAGCCGGGTGTATCTTTGGGAATAATCAGCGCGCTGTATTGTTTTTTGCCGTTGTCGCCAGCGCCGTTCGTGGTGAGTGCAACCAGGCCGTAACTCAATGGCGTCCCCGCGTTGGAGATAAAGCTCTTGGTGCCGTTCACCACCCAGTCGTCGCCCTCAAGACGGGACGTGGTCATGATGTTGGCGGCATCCGAGCCGGCCTGGGGTTCGGTCAGACCGAAGGCCCCGAGGTGTTCCCCTTTGGCCAGGGGAGTCAGCCATTTTTTCTTCTGTTCTTCCGTACCAAAGTGCAAATACGGCAGCGAGCCGATGGTCAGATGGGCCTGGAGGGTGGTGGCTATCGACTGATCGACCTTGCCCAACTCCTCAATCGCCATGACCATGCCCATGGTACCGGCGTTAGAGCCGCCGTACTCTTCGGGGATGAGTAGCCCCATCAACTGCAACTCGGCCAGCTTGTGAAAAACCTCAGTGGGGAAATGCTCCTCAGCGGACCACTCATCCGCATATGGAGCGATTTCTTTTTTGGCGAAATCACGACACAGGTCGCGGATCATGGTCTGTTCTTGCGTGAGTTCAAAATCCATGGCCGTCCTACTCCAGCACCGTCGGACATTGTGCCCGTGGCGTCTCAGGTGTTCTTGGCATCTTGGCTGTGGCCCTCAGGATTGTCAAGGTAAAGCCCCGTAGTGCCACGGCAATAGACGGCACGCGGTCAAGAGGATAATAAGCCTCTTGTACAAACAGGGCTCGTCTTACTTATCCCCTCTTGAAAGGGGTGCCGCATAGCGGTGGGGTGTACTTTGATCGACTGGAGAACCCACCCCGGCCTTCGGCCACCCCTCCAAGGAGGGGATTACATAGCGAGTCAACCGCACGCCCTGACGTACGAGAGGAGAATCCTATGGACCGCCCCATTCAATTTGGTCTGTTTCAGCCCCAAATCGGCCTGCCATTCCCGCTGCTCAAGGAACGCGCCCTGGCCTGCGAGGAGTACGGGTTTCACTCCATCTGGTTTACCGACCACATGTGGCCGCGCGGAATGACCCAGGTGGATTTCCTGGAGGGCTGGACGGTCATGTCGTCCATGGCTATGGTCACCACCACGCTCCGCGTCGGCGGTCTGGTGCTGTGCAACTCGTATCGCAACCCCGCCTTTCTGGCCAAGATGGCGGCCAGCCTGGACAACATCAGCCAAGGCCGGGTTGAGATCGGCCTGGGAGCCGGCTGGATGAATGAGGAGTATGAGGCCTACGGCTACCCCTTTCCGTCCGGCGGCGTCCGAGCGGACCAGATGAGAGAAGGCGTCGTCATCATGAAGAAAATGTTTACCGAAGACGCCGCCTCGTATGCGGGCGAACACTACACTATCGCCGAGGCGCACTGTAACCCCAAACCCATTCAGAAGCCCTATCCACCCATTACGATCGGAGCCATGGCCGAACGCAAGGGGCTCAAGATTGTTGCCGAACACGCCGACCGCTGGAACTGTCCGGCGGCCGCGGCGCATAAAATAGAGCAGAAGTGGGCGGTGATTACTGACCACTGCAAAACCATCGGCCGCAACCCGGACGAGATAGAAATCTCCGAACAGACGCTGGTTGTCCTGGGGAAAGATAGACAGGATTTTGACAAGAAATACCCGCTGGCCAAAAAGACCCTGGGTCGGCTGGCCAACCTCGACAAATGCGGCGTGTGCGGCGATCCGAACGGCGTTATTCAGGCCTTGCAGGAGAAAAATAAGAAAGGTGTGACGCTGTTTACCATGATATTCAGCGATATGGCGCAGGACGATTTCCTGGCCACGCTCAAAATTTTTGCCAACGAAGTCATGCCCGCCTTCCGGTAGGCCATCATGAATCAGCAGCCAAAATCCTTTAACGACGTAGAGATCGGCGACGAGATCGGGCCGGTCTGGAAGACCCCGACCAGGGAGACGGTGCTCCGCTATGCGGATGCGGTCCAGATCAGCGGCCTCAAATTCTTCTTTCACCAGAAAGATGCCGAGCAGGCCGGGCTGACCAGGCCGATTATTCCCGGCCCTCTGAGCACCACGTACCTCTGTCAGATGCTCAAGGACTTTTTTGTAGGCTGGCGGCTGCGCAGCCTGAACACGACGTTTCGCACGCCCGTGCGCCACGGCGACACGATTGCGCTATGGGGTATGATTACCGAGAAAAACGAGGAGGACGGCGTGCCAACCGTGTACTGCGACTTAGTCGTTGAGAACGAGCACGGCGAGCGCGCTATTACCGGCACCGCCGTGCTGGTTCCGGACCCTTCGCGGCAATAGATACGCTTCCTCTCAGGCCGCTATTTCATCTTGCGAATCACCGCTCGGGCGAAGGCGTCGATGGTTTCGCGGGCGTCCGTGACCGGCTGGACTGCGACCTGCTTGATGCCGGCTTTCTTCATGGCCCGGACCGACTCCAGCACTTCTTCCTTGGTGCCGGTCAGCGTGGTGGCCCGAATCATCTTCTCCGTGACCAGCGGCTCGTGCTCCTTCTTAAAGCCCTGTAGATAATCGGCGTAGAGCTTGAGGTGGCGGGTTTCGATTGGACCCTCAGGCGCCCGGTAGGCGTTTTTGAAGGCCATCAGGTCGTCCCGCACATCAGCCGGCAGATCCTTCGGGTTGGGGCAAGAAAAGGCAAAGATATTGCTTGAGGACGAGACAAACGGCCCGACGGCTCTGCGGACTTTCGAGGTTTCGAGCGACTCACCCTTATTGGTGAGATGGAAGGCGGTCATGCACAGGGTGTAAATCCGCTTCGGGTTGCGCCCGGCCCGCTCGGCTCCGGTCCGGATGTGATTCATCACGAACTCAATCAGGCTGGGGCTGACGGCGCCAAACAGAATAATGCCGTCGGCGATTTCACCCGCCAGCTCCAAGGTCCTGGGACCGCTCGCCGCAACATAAATCGGCACTTTTTTCTTGATATTGACCCAGCCGCCCTTAGGGTTGAGAAACTTCACCATGCGGCGACGGTGGCCCTCCTGGTAGGGCGTGGTCTTGCCCGCCAACAGGTCGCGACAGGTCTCGACGTGCTCGCGCATATCCATCAACCGGGCCGCCGGCATACCCAAGGTGCGTCGGGCGGTATTGCCCGTTCCGATCCCGAGGATGGTCCGGCCGGGCGCCAGTTCGTTGATGGACGCAATCGCGCCGGCCGTGACCGGGGCAATGCGCGAGGCCGGATTGGTCACTCCAGGCCCCAGCTTGATCTTTTTCGTGTTCACCGCGCACAGGGCCAGGGAGGCATAGACATCGCTGAACAACATTTGGGAATCGTACAGCCAGGCGTGCGTATAGCCGCGCTTTTCCGCCAGCATGACGTCTTTATAGACATGCACTCCGCCAGGAAACACATAACCATAGTCCATTCTTTATTCCTCCAGTACGACGTTCACTTTATTACAGCCCTTGGGTCAGATTGCGCAGATCGGATGCGGCTTCAAGCACCCGGACCGCCTCGCACACCCGGCTGGCGCGTGCGTCCGTCCAGACCGCGGTCGCAAGGTCGGTATATTTCGCCGTCAGCTCATCCCACGACAACGGGTTCTCCGGGTCACCTTTTGGGAAACGCACCTGAGCAGAGACTTCCCGTCCGGTATTCAGAGCGACGCGCGCCCAGGCCGGCCATTCCCTGGGATAGTTTTTTTCCAGTTCCGGGTCACGCTCATACCCGACCTTGGGCATGAGGGCACCGACTGCGGCATCTTCCAGCATGGCGTCGGAAAATTCATCCAGCCCGGCCCGCCGTTTGAGCAGCGCTACCGCAACGCCGAAGGGCAGGCTGAACTGGGCCTCAACCACATTCGTGGGACGATACTTGCGCTCGGCCGGCTCACAGATGACCGGAATCCCGGTTTCGAGCATACCGATGGTAACCTGCTCAACCTGCTCGGGTTGTACATCGTGTTCCCGTACGAGGCTAAGCACTGCGTCGATCGGAGCCTGGGTATAGCGGCAGCAGGCGTGCGGCTTGACCGCGGTTTGCAGAATCTGAAAATCCTCGCCCAACCCCTCGCTGATTTTGCTTGGCTCAGGCCGCACCCCATACGCCTTGAGAAAGCCGTCCCGTCCTTCGAGGATCGTACGCGGGCCAATGAAGCCCTCTTTTGCCAGCAGGGCGGCATGAACACCGCTGAACGCGGCCCAGCCCGGATGGAAGCGTTTTGTCCAGGCCCCCTCGGCCAGGAACTCCATCGACCCGGCAGACTGACTGCCGGCAATACCGAGGGCAGACAGCAGTTGGGCTTCACTCAACCCCAGCAGCTTGGCCGCGCTGGTCGCAGCGCCAAAGGTGCCGCAAGTCGCCGTGGGATGAAACCCGCGGCCGTAGTGCTCGGTCGGTTTGAGAGCCATGGCCAGCCGGGACGCGACCTCAAAACCCACCACACTGGCGGTGAGAAAATCCTTGCCGCTGGCGCCCACCTGCTCTGCCACGGCGAGCGCCGCGGAAAAGACCGACACGCCCAGATGAATCGACCCGGCCTGATGGGTGTCGTCCAGTTCCAGGCTGTGGGCGGACGTGCCGTTTGCCAGGGCCGCATACGGGAAGTTCGCCTTCTCCGCCCGGCCCAGGACCGTTCCCTGTCCGGTCGGGGCCAGGCTGCTCGCCAGGCGGTAGAGCGGCTGACTGGAATCGGACAGCGAGCCACGCACCGCAACACCGAGATAGTCGAGAAAGAAGTATTTGGCCCGATCGACCACCTCAGCCGGCAGGCTGTCATAATCGAGCCGGGTACAGAATGCAGCCAAGTGTTGAGTCAGCGGAATTTCCATCATCCTGTCCTCCCCCTCTCCCCCCGGGAGAGGGCCGGGGTGAGGGTCACCGAAAAGGAAACGCCCTTACAACTTCGGAATCACCTTTTCGCCAAAGGTACGTATGGCTTGCAGCGTATTCTCGTGCGACGGACCGCCCGGCTGTCGGAAGCGCATAATCAAATAATCCGGCTGAATCGCCTCTTTCCACATCTGGAGTTGCTCCAGGCAGTCTTCGGGCGAACCCACGATCAGCCGCTCCTTGGAAGCTATGTCAAAGCTCAGCTCCTCGGGCGTCTTGACGTCCTTAATGTGTTCATCCTGGACATAGGCGTCATACTGAAAGTAGAAGCGGTGGGTATACATGGTCGGCTCGCTGGCGGCTTCGGCGCCGGCCATGCTGTCGGCCAGCACGGCATCGCGCATCAGGCAGATATACGGCTTGCGACCGGCCTTTTCCGCGGCTGCCCGGTACCGGGTGGCATAGTCTTTAATGACCCCGAGGCTCTGCACCGGGTCGGCGATCCAGCCATCCGCCAGCCGGCCCGCCCGGCGCAGCCCGACCGGCGTCCAGGACGCCATCCAGATCGGCGGACCGGACTGTTGACTCGGACCGGGCGTAATCAGGGTGTCCTCATAGTGAAAATGCTTACCCTCAAAAGAGAAGCGCTCCCCGGTCCAGCTTTTGCGGATAATATCGATGGCTTCTTCGGTCCGGGTGGCCCGCTCGGTGATCGGAATCTCGAACGCGTCGAAATCGTGCTGCTGATACCCCACGCCGAGACTCAAAACGAGACGCCCCTTGGTCGCCTGGTCAATCACGGCGCAGTCTTCCGCAACATGGACGGGATGGTGGAGCGGCATCAACAACACGCACGTGCCGACCTTTATGCGTTCGGTCTTCATCCCGACCAGGCCGGCCAGCAGCAACGGGTTGGGCAGATAGCCGTCTTCCTGCTGGTGGTGCTCGGTCAGAAAGCAGCCGTCCCAGCCACTGGCCTCCGCGGCCTGAGCCTCGGCAACAATTTCATCAATCACCCGTCCCATATTCGTCCCGGACGGGGGGTCTTGGGTGCAGGGGAGATAACCAACTGGCAGCATACGCGTTCTCCTTTTGGGTTCGTAGTAGAGGCTGCCTAGAAAAACAAAAACTCCCGCGCTTGTCTATCGCCGGGGCGCATAGCACCAGGATTGAGAATCCGCTAAGGTTGGTCTTCAGGCACCTGCTCGATTTGAACCAACAGTCCGTCGGCTGCCAATAGGAGTCTGGTATGAGTGTTCCAGAGTCGTTTTCTTTTAGCGAGCCCATTACCGAGC
>JAJDZM010000155.1 GCA_022824615.1 Candidatus Binatia bacterium
GTGCTGAGAAGGACTCGCCTATCTGAGTGATCACTCCTCTGACGCTGCTGTTCTGAAGAGGAAACGTGTCCGGCATCTCATGTCTATTGGAGGACACGTTTCCTCTTTCAACCCTGAGGCGTTCCACACTGCCCTGGCGCAGGGTGAGGTTGGGTGTGGTTTCCACCACTCTCTTCATACGCTGCCGGTAGAGGGCCTTGTCCGCTTGGGCGCGCGTCGCGCGAACGGCCGGCCCCTTGCGCGTGTTCAAGACACGGAACTGAATGCCCGTCTCATCAATGGCGCGGGCCATTTCCCCACCAAGCGCGTCAATCTCCCGCACCAAATGGCTTTTGCCCATCCCCCCGATAGCCGGATTGCATGACATCTGACCGATGTGATCAAGGTTCAGCGTCAGCATCAGGGTCTTACTGCCAAGACGTGCCGCCGCCAGTGCCGCCTCGATCCCGGCATGGCCAGCGCCAACAACAATAACATCATAGTCCATGGGTCTTTACCTATTTCCCAATACAGAAATCCTGAAACACGCGGTCGAGTATCTCCTCGCTACTGACTTGGCCTATTATTACGCCAATATGGTCAAGGCTGGCGCGGAGATCAACAGCAACAAGGTCAAGAGGGAGGCCTGCCACCAACCCCTGCTCTGCACCCTTGAGGCTTTCCGCAGCTTTTTCAAGAGCAACTTTATGCCGTATTTTCGTAATCATAACGCCCTTATACGGACCTTCGCCTTCCACCCCAGATTGCTGCTTCCCCAGAGCGACTTCTTGTATGCTGTCCCCTAAGTCGTCTATCCCAGTACCATACAGCGCGGCGATGTGAAGAACAGGAAACCTGTCAGCCGCCCTGTCTGATTTGGAGGACACGTCTCCTCTTTGAGGTGCTTCATTATCCAGGCTGTCTAACAGGTCGGTCACATCAAATTTCTGAGGGAGGTCGCTTTTATTCCCCACCAGGACAAACTTCTTGCCTTTGATCTTTTCACAGATGAGGGCGTCATCAGCATCAAACGGCCGGGAGAGGTCGAAGAGCGCTAAAATAATCTCTGCTTGTTCAACGCTGGACAGGCCGCGCTCAATGCCGATCTTCTCAATCTCATCCGTTGTGTGACGAATCCCAGCGGTGTCCCGCACGACGAGGGGAATCCCGTTCACGAGCACAGTTTCCTCAAGCACATCCCGCGTCGTCCCAGGGACCTGGGTGACAATGGCCCGCTCTGTGCCTGCCAGCAGGTTGAGCAGGCTCGACTTACCGACATTCGGCTTCCCAATAATAGCGGTCCTGATCCCGTCTCGATAGACTTTTCCTTGGGAAAAAGTCGCTGCAAGCGCCTCTATATCGCTCCGAATTGAAGCGAAGGCTGAACTGAGCTCCTGTTGGCTGTGTTCAGGGATATCGTCTTCAGGAAAATCGATAAAAGCTTCCAGGTAGGCCGTCTGGGTAATGAGGCGGTCCCGAATGGCCGAACACGTTTGGGAGAGTCGGCCCGATATATCCTCCCAGGCAAGATGTAAACCCGTCTCATTATTTGCGTGAATGAGGTCGAGCACAGCCTCGGCCTGTATGAGGTCGAGACGACCGTTGAGAAAGGCGCGTTTTGTAAACTCACCGGGCTGGGCGAGCCGAGCCCCCTGATTGAGAACCGCTTCCAATACCCGGCGAGTCAGAAAACTGCCGCCATGGAGGTGCAATTCTGCTATATGCTCACCAGTATAGCTGCGGGGGGGGCGCATCAGGACTAGGCCGGCCTGATCAATTGGCTGGCCGTTCGGCTGATCCTGAACCTTTCCAAGATAGAAATGGTGAGAATGAATTTTTTCCCAAGACGTTCGGGGGAGAAAGAGCTGTCTGACTATTCTTTCTGCGTCCGCGCCACTGACTCGGATGACGGCGATCCCGCCCTGGCCTGGGGGAGTCGCAATAGCGGCAATCGTATCATGCTCGTACACAACAGGTTACGAGCGAGCCGCCCGCCGATCTCGATCCCGGCGAGGACTGCCGGCTTCCTCGGGAACAATAGAGAGACGACGGAAATACCCACGGCCCATGCTTTTTGTCACCACAAGTGGGTCGTCCTCAAGCGCCAAATGGACAACGCGACGGTCTCGGGGACTCAGCGGGTTCAGGGTAACGGTCTTCCGCCGCCGCTTTGCTCGCTCGCTCAAGCGGAGAGCCAGGCTTTCAAGACTCTGGCGGCGACGTTCACGGTAGCCCTCGGCGTCCAAGATGAGATGCGCCTCTTCCTCCTCTCCACGAGCGACCATACGGTTGAGCAGATATTCCAGGGCATCAAGCGTCTGCCCTTTCCGCCCAATGAGTAAACCATCGACGGTATCCTCAAGATTGATAACGGCTTCTGCCCCTTGGACATTGAGTGAGACCGGGGCCTCTACGCCCATGAGACGCAGGGTTTCTGAGAGTATCTGACAGGCATTTTCTCCTGTCTCCTTGGAAACGGGCATGGGCTGGGCGGCCGATTCTCCAGAAGGGGCACGACGGCGTGCTCCCCTCCCCCTCTCCTGAGAAGATTTCTCAATACCAGACGGAGACGCAGGTTCAGGAGCCTGAACCGAAACAGGATTTCTCAGCGTCGCCCGAACGCGTGCCTTCTTCCCCCCAATACCGAGGAAACCCCTTGTGGCCTGAGAGAGGATTTCTATTTCAACCTGCTCTCTGTCCGCTTGGAGTTGGGTCAGGGCGGCTGCAACCGCCGCTTCTATAGTCGATCCTTCCGCTTCAACTGCACTCATGGTGTCTTTCCTCTTTGAAAAGCGTAAACGTGTCCAGCATCTGCACGTTATTGGAAGACGCGTTTACGCTTTTTATCCATACGTTTTTGTATACCAGTGCTGCTGGGCGACACTCAGGACATTATTGATAAGCCAGTACAGCACCAGTCCGGCTGGAAAATTAATAAACATCACCGTGAAGATGACCGGCATGAGGAGCATCATCTTCTGCTGGATCGGATCTCCGGTGGTTGGCATCATCATCTGCTGGATGATCATCGATCCCCCCATAAGCAAGGTCAGCACCGGGATACCCGGAGGATCAACGAAAGGAATGGCCAGCGCGCCCAAGCGGTCCGGCTGAGACAGGTCTTCAATCCAACCGAAAAACGGGGCTTGTCTCAATTCAATGGCGTACAAAAGTCCCTGGTACAGGCCAATGAACACCGGGAGTTGGACGATCATGGGGAGACACCCACCGAGCGGATTCACTTCGTAGCGCTTGTACAGTTCCATCATTTCCTGGTTCAGCTTTTGTCGGTCGTCCTTATATTGCTCACGGAGTCGTTCCATCTGCGGCTGGAGTTTCTTCATTGCCGACATAGACCGAAAGCTTTTATTACTGAGTGGGAAGAACACCAGTTTAACTAGGACAGTCAGTAAGATAATAGCAATGCCGTAGTTCCCAGTCACCTCATAGAGGAGTCTCAGCAACGAGACTAACGGCCGGGCAATAAAGTGGGACCAGCCAAAATCAATGGCCCGGTCAAAGGCCGGGTCAACCGCATTCAGGGCCTCCGTATCCTTCGGACCGACATACAGGGTGTAGGAGACAGCCTCCCCGCTCCAGGGAGTCGAGAGGCGTGTTTCCAGGGTCTCGTCTTCATCGCGAAAGAAGAGCTGGGCCGTTTCGATATCCCGCGGCATCATACCGGCCAAGAAATAACTGTTTGTGAACCCGGCCCAACGAATATCCCCCGGCCCGTATGAGTCCCCGGCTTCCCAATCCCAGGAGTTTTCATATTCAAAGGTCCGGCCAATCAGCGCAACCGGCCCGTAGACATCATAATAGGCGGATTTCCCTTCTGAACGTGAGCCTTCGAGCCAGGATAAGGAGAGAGCAGAAGCCGTAAAAGGAATATGCGCGACATCGACGCTGAGACCTATGCCGTACCCTTCTCCGGAAAACGTAAAGGTTTTGGTAAAGGTTGTCCCATTCGCCAGCGACCCTCTGAATACCAGGTCCTTGTCATCCCCTACCAGTACAAAGAGCCGTTCTCCCGCGGCGACCCCCTCTACGGTATACGGTAGCGTATCATCACTGAGAGTGATATTTTTGCCGCTCAGGCTCAGGACGAAGGGGAGCTCTCCATAGGTTCCGGGGGTGACCATTTCCGACAGCGGGCTATCTGGGTTGAGCGTCACTGGATACTGTTTGAGTTGGAAGCTTTTGATACGTCCGCCTATAGACGTAAGAACAGCAATATAGGCGTCTGTTTCGACTGTTATGTCCTGTTCAACGGGGGTAGGGGAAGCTGTTGAGGAGAACTGAGTCATACCAGAAGTCTGCTCTCTTTTTGCAACATCGCCCTGGTGGCGTTCCACAAGGAGTGGGGTCTGTTGATCTGCAGGAGCGGCCGATTCCGATCCGACTAACGGCTGCTGAGTCTGGGGCTGGAGAGGGTCAGGCGGTGGGTAAAGATAGGAGATCAGTGACTGATACCCGATAAGAATGAGGATACAGAGGACAATAGCGAGGAGACTCTTGTTATCCATAGAACTTCAAATGTCCGCACAATGCGTTAGGGGACGAGATCGACTCCGCCCGGGTGCCATGGGTGACATTTGGCGAGACGGCGAATCGTGAGCATCAGCCCCCTGAGCGTCCCATGCTTGCGTACGGCGTGCAGAGCGTACTGAGAGCAACTGGGATAGAAGCGACAGGCCGGACCGATCAGCGGAGAGAGGAAGAGGCGATAGCTCTTGAGTCCACCCACGACTACCAGCTGGCCTAGCCGAGAGACTGCCGTAGCGCATAACGAGCCGAAAAAGTGAACGATTTCACTGTGTGCGTTGAGCAATGGGAAGCACCCTCTCTAGTTCGGTAACGATCTGGGCAAAAGTGAGCTCCTGCGCGCGTGATTTGGGAATAATAAGAATATCACGTGGTGGGGATATACGCGCCTGCCGGACTCGAAAAAACTCGCGCAACCTTCTCTTCATGTGATTTCGTATGACCGCTTTGCCATAGCGCCGTGAGGTCGTCACTCCAAGGCGGGGATGAGTGGTACGGGCGGGCGAAGTGATAACAATAAAACTACGACTATACCGGCGTTCTCCTCGTCTTTGGAGGGCGAGAAATTCTCGGCGAACCCGTAGACGCGCCGTTTTGGGAAATGTGTATCGGACCGTGCGAGCAGCTAGCGGCGCGCCGGCTTGAGCGGTGTCCGTACACTGAGGAGTTTGCGCCCTTTCGCGCGTCGCCGTTTGATAACCGCACGACCCCCGGCTGTCCTCATCCGAACGAGAAACCCGTGCGTCCGCTTTCGACTGGTATTGCTTGGTTGATAAGTCCTTTTCATCGATATTCATCCGTTCCTAGTGTGCCGTACTCGGTTAGCCTTCCATACCACCATACCGCTCCCAAGATGTCAATTTCCTCTCGGTGGAAACTCGGCCTTGGTCTGACGTGCCAGCAAGTCGGTGACCACCTGTGTCGGCGGTTTACCGGAATAGACGAGTTCATGTATCTGCTCCACAATAGGCATATCAACGGCCAGGCGCCGGGCTAAATCCAGGATCGAGCGGCAGTTCCGGATGCCTTCGGCAATCGTTGTCATGGTCCGCTGAATGGCCTCCAAGGACTCTCCTCTGCCGAGTCGAATACCCACAGTTCGGTTGCGGCTGAGGTCACTCGTACACGTCAGAATAAGATCACCCATGCCAGACAGGCCCGACAACGTTTGGGGATGTGCGCCCATCCGGGTTGCCAAACGGACAACTTCAGCCATGCCACGCGTGATTAAGGCTGCCCGCGCGTTATAGCCATAGCCCAAGCCGTCACTCACTCCGACGGCCAAGGCAATCACATTCTTGACTGCGCCGCCAATCTCGGCCCCAATCATGTCCGTTGTGGTGTAGACGCGAAATGTCGGAGCCGCAAACAGTGTCTGGACTCTCTGAGCAATGGCGTGATCTTGCGCTGCGACCGTTACCGCGGTCGGGAGTCCGCGTGCGACTTCTGCGGCAAAGCTGGGACCTGAGAGCACGGCGATCTTGTGGGCGAACCGTGGGGGGAGAACCTCGGTAAGCACCCCACTCATCGTTTGGAGCGAATCCTGCTCAATCCCTTTACTCGTGCTGACCAACAGCGGTGTTGTCGTGAGCAAAGAGCCTAGCATTGAGGCGATGGAACGGATCGCATGGGAGGGAACGGCGATAACCAGAACCTCAGCGCCGATGACTGCTGTAGACAACTCTGGGGTAAAGCCGAGCGTCTCCGGGAGCCGCACCCCAGGCAGATAGTCCGTATTCTCTCGCGTGCTTTCAATTTTCTGGGCTAAGACCTCATGCCTGACCCACACCTGGGCCTCATGCCCGACCGAGTCCAAGAGACACGCCAGGGCGGTTCCCCACCCGCCTCCGCCAATAACAGCAACGCGCATATTAGTAACCACGCCCGGCAAAGGACTCTTCACTTTGGACACCAGCCGATGACGCTGAGCTGGCGACCGGCTTGAGCCCCTTCTCTGCGGTACGAGGTAAACTCATCTGGATGACAGAATGTACAGGGTCCAATGCTGTGAATCTGCGTCTGCGGTACGCCGGCCCGAATCAACTGCATGCGGTTTATCGCCCGCAGGTCGAGATAGCCCTTGTCTCCCTGCCGATTCCAGGTCGTCGGCTGTCCGTCTCCCCAGCGCTCAAAGAGTGGCTCTCCTATCTCGGAGCCGACTTGATAACAGCATCCGCCAATTGACGGACCCAGGGCGACCCAGAGCTGAGTGGGGGAAACGTCCCATCGCTCGGCACATCGCTCAACTGCTCGGAGGGCGATTGCCTTCTGCGTCCCTCTCCATCCAGCGTGAAGCGCGCCAAGAAGAGGAAACGTGTCCGGCTTTTTGTCTCTGTTGGAGGATACGTGCCCTCTTTCGCCCCTTTTGGGTGGGGCAACGAGGAGAATCGGTACACAATCCGCAGTCTTGATGCTGAGCAGGATGTTTGGTTCGGTTGTGAGCATTCCATCTGCTTCTGACCCGGATGCCGCTTCCCTTCCTCCAATATGCATGATGGTATTCCCATGAACCTGTGTGAGGGTACGGAGTGGGCAGCCCGGAGCGTCCAAAGAAGCGCCTAATGAAGCTGCTGTGACGGATTCTGGTAAGCGGCGGGAAAAACCATGTATCAGACCAGGGAACGCACTCCACGCCTCGGCTCGAATCCAGAGCTCCCGCCCGGGCGGTTTTTTTGGGCCCGGCGCCGATTTAGGCAGAACTCTTCCCTCCCTTCTCGATAAGGGCGAGCGTTTCAATCTGGTCTGTTTGCGGAAACATATCGAATGGCTGGACCCGTCCAACGGCATAGCCAGCGTCGGTAAAACGATCAAGGTCTCGGGCAAGCGTCCGGGGAGAACAGGAGATATAGAGTAGTTTGGGTGCGTTCACTTCTATGACCGAGGAAAACGCCTCGGGGCTCAGTCCTGTCCGAGGCGGGTTGAGCACAATCCTATCGATGGGTGGGAGGGTGATAGCGACCTCCTCTATCTTCTGCGCTGCATCACCATGAAAGAAACGGGTGTTGTGGTATCCGTTGCGCCGGGCGTTTTCTTTTGCAACGTTCACGGCCCGTTCATTTTCCTCAATCCCGGCCACAAACTTGGTCTGCGAGGCACAATACAGGGCGATAGGGCCGATTCCGCAGTACACATCAAGAACAATTTCTTGTCCGGTCATATTGCTCCACCGGACAGCGGTCTCGTAAATACGCTTCGCCACAGGTGGATTGACCTGAGAAAAAGTATCAACCGGGATGCTGAGCCGGATATGCCCTATTTGTTCGAGTAAAGAATCTCGACCTCGCAAGGGGCGAAAGCGTTTCCCCCAGATCACATTGCCCGGCTGGTCATTGATATTATGAACAATACCACTCAGAAAAGGAAACCGTCGTTCAAGCTGTCGGGTCAAGTCGTGCACCTGGGGAAAGTGCATATGCCGGGTGACCAGCAGCAGGAGCACCTTCCGCTGCCAAAAACTATAGCGCAGGTCGATATAGCGGAGTTGGCCGGTGTCGTGCGCTTCGTCATAGGGAATAATATGCAGCCGTTCTATCGCCTGTTTGAGAAAGGCGACGATACGGTTGACCTCATTGGGGTGGACGGGACACGCTGAGATATCAAAAACCTGATGTGTTTCAGGAATATACAGACCGATCCGGACTTGCCCTTTGACGCTCTGCACGGCCAGCTTGACGCGGGAGCGGTAGCCAAACTTTTTGGGCGAAGCAACGGGCAGCGGAATATTGACCGCCCTGAGCGACGGGAATGCAGCAAACGCCTCCTGCACTATGGTTTGTTTTCTTTCAAGCTGCTGGTCGTAGGGAACAGAGACGAAGGGGCAGCCGTAACAGTGAGGCGCATGCGGACAGGGCGGCTTCCAGTCGGGCTTGTCGCCCGCACGGCCGTTTGGACGCGACGCCCCTGAGACCGACTTCTTTTTTCTGTACTGACTGTCCGACTTTGGAGCTTGGCGGGAACGCTGGGAACCGGCGTGTCTTTTTCGAGACGTGGACGGCCGCGAGGGTTTGTGTTCTGACACCGTGGCAGACTATAAAGCCTGCTCCTGGGTGTCAACAGAATGAGGTCCGTCGGTGAGTGCAACGTGATCCGATAACACTCTACCCGGTGCCCTCTGTTGCAGACAGGTGTAGAGGCGTCAGGCGCCCTCGGAAGCCTGAATGCTGAACAGTGCCACTCTCATGGCACACGGGAGCGTCGGGTGCGGCGCAAGAATACGTACAGTATCCAGGCCGGTACGCTGATGACCAGAGCATAGAGCGTGATCGCCACTGGGCCAAGCAGGCCCGCGAACAGAGACGCCACCGCAGTCACAGATGCCAGTACGGCGAAGGCGGCCCAGGCCGTACCCGGATACCCAATCCACCGGAGTCTGAGACAGGCCAGAGCAAGCGGCAGGCCACAAGGTGCCGTCACGACTAATGAAAGCCACGCATGCAGTTCCACAGGCCATGGCATACTACGGACCGGGGTCGTGGTGGCGATACCGACCGGCAGCCACAATAAGGCAAGCAGACCAAATGCAAGGCGACGCGTTATCGTCGGCATGTATCCATGATACACCCCAGCCCGGCATTCGCCAGAAGGTTGATCTGTACGTTTTTGACCCAAGGAGGGGAGGGGAATAAGGGGTGTGAAGTCTGAGCCGGCCCGCTCAGGAAGCCGACTGATATAAATGCCCGACAATCTCGGCTGCACTCAAAAACTCAAAGCGCGTTTTGCCAATATCCTCCAGACAGACGAACTTGACTTTTCCGGCAGTGACCTTCTTGTCCGCTTCGATTCCTATGCGGAGATGCTCCTGTGCAAGGTCCCGCGGGATATCGATCGGTAAGCCAGCCTGTTTGATCAGACGCACAACACGGTCATGTACCGCCGGCCGACACAGGCCCCGTTGTTGCGACAGGTGGGTGGCGAAAACCATACCGAGCGCGACCGCTTCTCCGTGGAGAAAGCTTTTGTAATTGGTGGCGCTTTCAATCGCGTGTCCCATGGTGTGACCGAAGTTGAGAATCGCCCGATAATCCCCTTCCGTTTCGTCTTCTTCCACGACTAGAGCCTTGAGTTGACAGCAGGTCTTGACCACTGAGGTCAGAAGCGCCGGATTGACACTCAGGAGTACTTTGAGTTCTTCTTCAAGCAACCCGAAGAGTTCTGGACTCAGAATGACGCCATACTTGATGACTTCTGCTATCCCTGACACAAACTCACGCTTTGGGAGCGTTTTGAGGACGGCGACATCAATCAAGACCATACGCGGCTGGTAGAACGCACCGATCAGATTCTTCCCAGCCGGATGGTTGACAGCCGTCTTACCGCCGACACTCGCGTCAACCTGGGCAAGGAGGGTCGTCGGGATCTGGATAAATGGCACTCCGCGTCGGAAGGTTGCCGCCGCAAAGCCCGTGAGGTCTCCGATGACCCCTCCCCCCAGGGCGATTAACGGCGAGTTGCGCTCAATACGCCCCTCAACGAGCTTGTCATACAGAAAGGTCAGCCAGGCCAAGTTTTTATGTTCTTCACCCGCGGGAATCTCTATCACCACCGGACCGAATCCCTCAGCAGTGAGAATATCGGTCACCGGATTCCGATAGTGTTTGCCAACATGGGAATCCGTTATTACCCCGACTCGGCCAGCGAGGAAATTCTGCCGTTTGAGGAGCTGCCCTAATGTGTTGAGGATGTCTGACCCAATGTGGATAGGGTAGGATCGCGCCCCGAGGTTCAGCGTGAGCGTATCCATAGCGGCTTTTCTACACAGTCGAGTCCGTTTGGGTCAAGGCTGTCAGTGTAGCCTCTACAACCGCATCCGGGCCTAAGCTCGACGTATCAATAGTGATATCAGCGCGGGCATAGGCCGCTGCCCTGTCTGCCAGTAGTTGTTGGATTTTTTCGAGCGGATTGGACCCCTGCAACAACGGACGAGTGGTATCACCCCGGACACGTTGGAGAATGACTTCGGGACGGGCGGTCAGACAAATGACCGGGCCGCTCGCTTTCATGGTTCTGGCGTTTTCTCTATC
The DNA here is from genome assembly GCA_022824615.1 of Candidatus Binatia bacterium. GTDB lineage: Bacteria > Desulfobacterota > Binatia > Bin18 > Bin18 > Bin18. The sequence goes on from JAJDZM010000155.1 coordinate 10,545, forward strand.
CACAATGGCTCCGCCACCCGTGGCGATTACTATCTCTTTTTCTTGACAGGCGCGGGCTATGGCGTGCCGCTCTCGTTGACGAAAGGCGGCTTCTCCCTCAGTGGCGAAGATCTGAGCAATCGACATATCTGCTTCATGCTCAATACCGGCATCCGTGTCAACAAACCTGCGGCCGAGTCGTTCTGCCAGCCGTCTGGCGACCAGACTTTTTCCTGTTCCCATGAAGCCAACAAAAATAATGTTGCGTCCACGCCAGGCGAACATTACAATGTCTCATACGTTCGAGCGTGCGACTTGTGTGCTAGCCAGGGAGTTTTGCCGTGGTCAATCATAACCCCACCACAACCTCTTTCATCAACAGCGACCTGAAGAGCGCCGACCTAAGCAGCCCATTCAGGGTGCTGCCCCACTAAGCAAAACTCCCCGGCCCTGGCAGCAATAAAGATTGCCGCCTTCACCACCACCCCACCCAAAACGTCGCCCTGTGTGTTGTCTCTGGCGGGCCAGGGCGTAAAAAATTTTCTTGATCAAGGCTTGGGACAGTCCTCTATTCCTCCAATTTTCCACTGGGTTTTTTGTATAGGGGCGGACGGGGTATGCGCCCGCCCCTATATTCGTCTCTCCATTTCCACCACCACATTAACCCCATACCCCCACTGATAGAGACGCGCGAAGGCTCGATGCCAACCCTTGACACCACTCACCACCACCCCAGTATATTCATACTTGGCGCCCAAGCCTTCGAGTGTCCCTACCCTTTCCACCACAGACTCTCCTTGTTTAGAGCTTCGATAGGTGAGAAGCCCACAAGTCTGAGAACTCTCCCAACAGGTCTTCCACTCCGCTACCACTGGGTTCTCAGGCTTCTAGGTTTTTCGATTCCGCTACCACTCACATCATCCACACTTTCCACAGCTCCGTTCTCTACGCACACTCCCTTACTTACGGACGGGCTACACCTGTTGAACGACCTTCCCACAATTGACGAGCCGCCGGTAAGCTCGCAGTCGATACCCCGGCAACGATCTTCGGTGTCAGAAAAATCAGGAGTTCATCTTTCGTTCTCCGCCCAGTCTTGCCCCGAAACAGCCAGCCAATACCAGGGGCATGGCGCAGATAGGGAATCCCACTTTCCCGGCGGTCCAGATTGTCTTGCAGGATGCCACCTAAGACAAAGGTTGCGCCCGCGCGTATTAACACTTGCGAAGTTGTCGTGCGCGAGAGGACATCCGGGATGCGAGGAACGGTGGAAGAACTTGCCGTCGTTGTGACACTCGAATCCGCCAACTCACTACTCTCTGCCTCAATATCCAGCAGCACGCATCCATCGGAGGAGATTTGCGGGGTCACCTTGAGGCTGATACCGACATCGAATTCTTCAAACGCCTCTCCGCCTCCGGTCGTTCCGGCCCCGCCAACGGTCAGATTCCCAGACGTGACCGGCACGCGCACTTCCCTGCGCGACGTAATGAGTGCTTCACCATTATTGAGGGTAACGACTCGTGGACGCGACACCACGCGGGCCTTCCCCTCGGACTCGAGCGCACTCAAGCGGGTATTGAGGCTATGGGTTCCATCAATGGAGCCGAGGAAGAGGTCCAAGGTCGAAGCGCCGGCCGCCAGGGCGGGAAAGTTAGCAATAAAAGGAATCCCGCCAGTGCCCGTACTCCCGGCACCCCCCACCCCAATCCGTCCGGGGAAATTGACGCCGGTCGGCTTTCCTGTTTCCGGGCCAGCCGCGTACTGATAGCCCCACTGAATGCCGAGCGAGCGGTTAATGTTTTCACTGGCGGTGACGATATACGATTCGATCAGAACCTGAGGCGTCTGAACATCGATATTGCGGATCAGTTCCCGTACCGCCTCAATATTTTCTTGGACATCACGAATAATGACGACATTTGAGGTCCCGTCGGCGACAATCGTGCCGCGTGGTGACATGAGGGCAATCTGCGCCCCTTTTCCTTGATCTCTGCGTGTCTGGGAGCTTGGGGCTCCCGCGGTGGAATCGTGGGGCCCAGCCTGGCGGCCAATTAAGCTGGCAATGTCTGAGGCTTTGACATAGTTGACTTTGACGTACACGGTCTCCAGGGGCGTGCGGTGCTGTTCCGCTTCCTGAGCCTTGAGCTGCGCGGTGCGTTCCGCTTCCAGACGGGTCGTGGTTGAAATGGTGACGACGTTGCCGGATTGCGCTCGCTCTAATCCGTTCGCATGTAGGACAACGGCGAGCGCCTGGTCCCATGGAACATCAACCAAGCGAAGCGTCACCCGTCCTGTCACGTCATCTGTCGCAACAATGTTCAACCCACTGACGTCGGCCAGGATGCGCAAGATATCCCGAATATCGGCATCCTTAAAATGCAGCGAGATTTTTTGTCCGCTATACTGTGGCTGAGACGAGATAAGCCCTGGAACACCTTCCTCTTCTCGGAGAGACGCCTCAGAAAGAGCCGTATCAGGGACGAGTGGCTGAGATTCGGGAGGCGGGAAGGCCATCCCCTCTTGCGCTTCTGAAGAAATCGCCGGAGCCTGGGCTAACTGCGTCAGGTCTGCGTTCTCGGCAATGAAAAGAATCTGGGCATCTGCGTGCTTCGAGCCGGCTGTTTTGGTTTTCCGACCGATCCGGGCAGTCAGAATCGCTGCATTGGTGTCAACAGAAATCGGAGGAGTCTCATCCAGCGCCAACTCGACTACGAGACGCATACGGCCTGCCGAACTGCTCACTCGGACGGCCGCAATCTGAGGATCGTCTGCCTTATACGTGGCGGCCTGAGGCAGCGCCTCAATCGGGCCGGTGATGTCAATAACCAGACGGCTCGGTGCGCTGAGGGGAAAGTAATGCAGGTTTTCCGGGGGACGAGAGAAGCGAAACATGACATTCCGTTGCCCCGCATCCGTAATCACACGGATCTCGTGGAGCTCAAGTGGCCCGGTATACGCCGGTGTGGGCACCGGCTTTTTCATCGGTTCGGGAGGAATCGGGGTCGAAGGTCCCCCTGTCAAACTCCGTGACTGGTGAGTGCAGGCCCCTGCCGTCAGGCAGACCCATAACGGGACTGCTATTTTTATGGTGTGTCGGTCTAACAAGCTCCGCATCCTCATTCGGATACCGGTTTCCTACTGGTTCGGATTGGTTTCGCCATCAGCAGGGAGTCCGTTCGCAACTGCAAGTTGTAACGCCCGCTGCCGAGCCCAACGTTTTCCGGAAAAGTCGGTCTCGTATTCTTCGACCACGATCCGCCCCGGCTCAATCGCCCGAATAACGCCACCATTGGCCCCAATACGGGTGCCGGCTTCGACGATGTATCCAAGACCGTCTCCAGCTTCTATCAGTGCCTTTGGTTGGCTGGTTTGCCAGATCACGCCAACCAGTTTGAGTTGCTCGAGGTGAAAACGTTGCAGGGGGGTTGTGACCTCAGCAACAACGTTTTGTTCTGGAGCAACATGAAACGGGGACAAGAATGGATCGCGTTTTCCCGCCGAATCGTAAAAATAGATGTTCTCCGCCTCCAGACTCCCTTCAGCCCAAGCGGATGCTGCCCAGATGGATGCTCCAGGGAGCATTGGTGAGGACAGCCCCCCTATCCAGGGGGAGAGGAACAGGAATATAGCGGTCGAACGCCACACCATGATTCTTACTTTCTCTTCCTTTTCGGCTGAGCCTGTGCCGCTCTTTTTTGTTCGGTAATCCGTTCCTTCTCCTCCTCGCTGAGGAAACGATAGGTTGTTGCTGAAAACGAGGCGTCAACAGCCACCTGATTCCCCGCAAGACGCGGTTCTTCCATGCTCACATCAGCCACGTTGACGATCCGGTCGAGACGCCGAACCTGATCAAAAAACACGGCGATATCGTGGTATCCACCCCGAACGGACATCCGGACCGGAACCTCGGTATAGAGGTCGTGGAGTTGCTCGGGTTGCTGTCGGAATAAGAGGACTTCGAGGCCCGCATCCTGGCCAAGACGAGAAACCTGACGGAGCAGTTCGGGAATTTCCTTTTGCTCTGGCAGTTGGGCCTGAGCTTGGTTAAATGCAGCCTCCATTGCCCGACTTTCGGCTTCGACCAGCTTGCGATTGGCCAATATTTTACGCAATTGTGTCCGTTCTGCTTCAAGTTCCTGAATTGTATGCTGTATCTCGGCAACCTGCTGGGAGCGGGGCAGGTAGAACCAGAACACGTAAGCGACGACGATGAGCGCTCCCACGCCTCCATATACGAGGCGGCGCTGTGCTGCTGGCAGGTTGAGAAGAGAATCGATCATAAGGCTAGACCCCTGCCTCTCTAATCCCTTCCTGACTATACGCTGGAATTAACGCCTCAATGAGGAATTTTTTTACCTGCCCGGCCTCTTCTCTCAGTCCTCCCCGCTGTTCTTGAACCGTTTCTCGAATTTCTACCTGCTCAAAATATGGAGAGAGTGAGAGGTTGCGCGCAAACGTGGCAATGGTCTGATTGTCTACGGCTTCGCCCTGAATCTGTGCCGTTCCTTTTGCCTCGCTGAAATGAGTCAACCATAAGAGGTCTGGAGTACTCTGACTTAAATCGTCAAGGATACGGACCGAAGCAGAGCGACGCTGCGGAGAGGTGAGGGAGGTAATCGCCTGTAATCGCTGCACAAGGCGATCCTGTCTCCTTATAAGTTCCTGTATGTCCCTGGTTTTCTTGCGAATCTCTTCCATCTCAGCCTCAATATCCATGAGCTGAGCGCGTGCCGTCCCTATCTGTCGTGATTGGATCATGTGGAGACGGGCGATTGCGAAGAGAGCAAGGCAGAGAATAACCCCTGCAATAACGAATTCTTTTCTCCGAACAGGAGCGGTTTCGACGTCCTGGACCGGCAGGAGGTTAATATGGATCATTTGTCTCCGGGCCTCCTGGTTGCGAGTCCCACACTCACGGTAAGCGAGGGGGCATGTTGGGAAAGAAGCTCCATATCGACCTGACGCCCAATATTGACTGAACGGAAGGGATTGACTATTTCGACTGGAACCTGGAGGCGTGTTCCAATAGTAGAGGTGAGTCCCGGCAATTGTGCCGTACCCCCGCTCAAATAGACCGAGTTGATCGGTTCCTCAGCCGAGGCTGTCCAAAAGAAGTTCAGGGAGCGCTGAATCTCATCAAGCAACTGCTCGAAAGTGACAGACAGGGCACGGTCGATATCTTCCTTGTCATGCCCTTCCAGGAAGCCTGAAATTTTTGCTTCTTCCGCTTGCTCCCGACTAATGCCGAACTCCTGGGCCAAGAGTTCGGTGAACTGTTCTCCTCCAACAGAAATATCGCCCGTAAAAGAGGAGCGGCCGCCTTTCAGGATGGTCAGAGAAGAATAACCGGCACCGATGTTTATTAACGCCACCACTTCACCTGGGTCTGGGCTGTAATTCGCCTCAAACATGTTTTCGATGGCAAAATAGTCGACATCCATGATCGTCGGGAGCAGGCCCGCTTCGCTAATAGCGGCGAGATAGCTGTTGATAATGTCTTTTCTGACCGCAACAAGCAGGACATCAATATTGCCTGTTGCCGGGTCTCTGCCCAGCACTTGATAGTCAAGGTTTACATTGTCGAGACTTTCAGGAATAAAGTTCCCGGCTTCGAATAATATAGTCTCTTCTAATGCTGCTGGATCCTGAGCGGGAAAGGAGACCGGTTTAATAATAACCGCCGGTCCCGGAACAGCAGCGACGACCTCCTGTGTACGAACTCTATGCTCCTCAACGAGGATACGAATCGCCTGGGAAACCTGATCGATATCTTGGACACAATGATTGTGAACCGCACCAGAGTGGAGTGGAATAATCCCCGCGTTCGTGATCTTGAGACGTGCTCCCTGCCCACGAACCTCGACCATCTTGATCGAGCTTGAACCGATGTCGAGGCTGAGGTAGCCTTTATCCAATTCAAATGGAATAAGAGAAGTCAGGGGGCTGGCAAGGCGTCCAAGGGTTTCGTTTAGTGAGGTCATGAAAGTCTTAATCCAAGTATTTCCAGCACTTACTATGTAATACAAAAACTAATTTGTCAAATGTTTAACGCGCAATGTTCCACGAATTCTCGATTCGTTTCCGTCGCCCTTCCGCTCCCTATTAGTCGAAGGCATGAATTGATCTATCGCGTTCCGGACACCCTTCTTTCGCGAGTCCAAGAGGGTGTCCGCGTCGTTGTTCCCGTAAGTAGCCGAAAAATAACAGGTATTATCGTTGGCCGATCTTCTCACCCTGGTGATGTCCATTTCCAAAAAGTAAAGTATATTCTCGATATTATAGATGAAGCCCCTATTTTTCCTCAAGACATAAAAAATATTTGGGAATGGATGGCGCACTATTATTTTTCTTCGCCCGGAACGGCGTTGCAGACCATTCTTCCTCGGACGGTACGTCATCAGAGCACCGTGTCCGTCGCATTGCCGAAAAAAGGGCGTAGAAAAAAGGCGGCCACGGAGGAAGACGACCGGAGGAAGCAGCTTCTCGTTGACCGTTTGAAAGAAGGTGAGAAAGAACTACTGGCATACGTCACAGAAAAGAAAAGAGCGAGCCTTAAGACTTTGCAGCGACGCTTCCCTCAGTTGGCCACAAGAGACACGCTTCAACACCTCGAATCACTAAATCTGATTCGTCTGGTGGAATCTTTCCCCCGGCCCCGGACTATTACTGAAGCCTCTGAATCGATAGCCGAGGTAGGGGTTTACACTGAAGAGAGTGCTGATGATTCCGGGGACGATGATGAGCAGACCCCGTGGGAAACGCTCGCCTTGACATCCGACCAGCAGAACGCGCAAAGCGAGGTGGAAAATACCCTGAAAAAGGGAGAATTTCGCGTTCTTCTACTGCATGGTGTGACCGGAAGCGGGAAAACCGAGGTCTATCTCAGAGCAGCTCGCTATGCCGTGAGTCAGGACAAAACCGCACTCTTCCTCGTCCCGGAGATCGCCCTGACCCAACAACTCGTCGCTCAGGTCCGGCAGCGTTTTGGTGGAGGTGTCGCCGTCCTCCATAGTGCCATGACCGATAAAGAACGCTGGGAGGAGTGGAAGCGGATTGCTCGCCGAGAGATATCCGTTGTTGTTGGCGCACGTTCCGCTGTCTTTGCTCCCTTGGTGAATCTTGGCTTGATTATCGTAGATGAAGAACACGAAACGGCTTACAAGCAGGAAGACGGCATACGTTATAATGCCAGAGATATCGCAGTTGTACGGGGTAAAATGTCGTCCTGTCCTGTAATTTTAGGGTCTGCGACCCCATCCCTGGAAAGTTACACCCATAGTCAAACGCAGCATTACACGGCCCTGACCCTGCCAGCACGTGTGGCCGCGCGTCCATTACCCAAGGTTGAGATTGTCGACCTCCGCCGGGAGGCCCGCTCAGGAAAAGCTGCCCCTATTTTTTCCACCCGCCTGCAACAGGCGCTGCGGGCGAACTATCAAGCCGGCAAGCAAAGCGTCTTATTTCTGAATCGGCGCGGGTATGCGAATTACCTGCAATGCCGCCTGTGCGGCGAGACACTCTCGTGCCCGCACTGTAGCGTCAGCCTGACCTTCCATCTTCAGCGAAAGATACTGTGCTGTCATTACTGTGGCTTTACCCGGCGCAGCATGGAGGTCTGCCCGAGCTGCAAAGAACCCGCGCTCGACGGGAGTGGAATCGGAACAGAGCAGGTCGAGGATGCCCTGAGGCATCTGCTGCCTGAGGTCCGTATTGCCCGGCTGGACCGCGATACGGTGAAGCGCCGGGGCGTGCTTGATCGCGTGCTGCGGGCGTGGCGTGCGCATGAGTTCGACGTGTTAATCGGAACGCAAATGGTTGCCAAGGGGCACGATGTTCCAGGCGTCACGCTCGTTGGCGTGATTTTGGCCGATGTGACGCTCAACCGGCCGGACTTCCGGGCCGCGGAACGGACTTTTCAATTACTCACCCAAGTGGCGGGTCGGGCCGGACGTGGGCAAGACCTTGGGACGGTGATTATTCAGACCTATGCCCCGAGGCATTACAGCATACAATGCGCCGCCCGGCATGACTTCACCCGCTTTGCCGCTCAAGAGCAGCGCTATCGTAAACAGCTCGGCTATCCCCCTTTCACCCGTCTGATCAATGTGCGCTTCGAGGGCCGAGACGGACAACAGGTCGAGGCGACGGCTTCCCTCTTTTTACAGATGCTCGAACAGACCCGACAATCCGAGGAATTTACATCTGCCAGGGCCGCAGGTCTCCAGATATTGGGACCCGCGCCTGCCCCGATTGAACGCATCAAGGGACGGGAACGCTGGCAATTGCTGGTCAAGGGTCCTGACCGTCCGCTCTTACACGCCCTCATTGGTAAAGCACACGACGCCTTTGTCCAGGCCAAGCCGCCCCGCACCGTGCGGACAATCATTGATGTCGATCCGTATAGCGTGGTATAGAGAAAGGCCATGATTCGCGAGATTTTAACCTTCCCGGACCCTCGCCTCAAAAAGGCGGCAAGCGAAGTCAAAAACATGGACGGGGGCTTGGCGACGCTGGTCGAGGATATGGTCCAAACCATGTATGCCGCTCCAGGTATCGGACTGGCGGCGACCCAGGTCGGCTCGCAAGACCGCATTGTGGTCCTTGATGTCAATCGTGAAGAAAAAGGCAAAGACCTGCTCAAGCTGGTAAACCCAAGAATCACGGCAAGCGAGGGTTCAGTCGTCTGGGAAGAAGGCTGTCTCAGCGTGGTTGACTATACGGCCGAGGTTAAACGGGCGGCCAGGATCGAAGTGAAAGCCTGGACCCTGGATCAACAGGAGATTACCCTCCAGGCCGAAGACCTCCTGGCCGTCTGTCTCCAGCACGAACTCGACCACCTCTCGGGCAAGCTCTTTATCGATCGGATCAGTCGGCTCAAGCGCGAACTCTACTCCCGACGGGTCAAAAAGTTGATCCGCGAAGGGCGTCCGCTCAAACGGAGTAAAACGCCGGAGTCTACCGGAATCTGAGGACCCCTCACCCCCACCCCCTCATTCCCCCTCTCTCCCCCCAGCGAGGAGCCCGTCCACGATGTCTACGTCGCTTTCCCCGTCCCTCCCGTCCCGGCCGTTACGGCTGGTCTTCATGGGGACGCCGGAGTTTGCCGTGCCGGCGCTCCAGGCCCTGCTTGAGAGCGAGGACACCGTAGGCGGTGTGGTGTGTCAGCCGGACAAACCCGCGGGAAGACGGCTGGACCTGCGCGCACCGCCCGTCAAGGACTGCGCTCACGCCCACGCCGTGCCGGTCTTTCAACCGCAAAAGATTCGCACCCCCGAGGCGCTGGAGATGCTCCAGAGTTGGCGGCCTGATCTCATTGTTGTTGCCGCCTACGGAAAGATCCTGCCCAAGACGATTCTGGACCTGCCGGCCTTTGGCTGCATGAACATTCACGCCTCACTCCTCCCCAAATATCGTGGTGCCGCGCCCATGCAGTGGGCCATCGCCCAAGGCGAAACGCACTCGGGCGTCACGATTATGCAGGTGAGCGAGGAGTTGGACGCTGGCGATATTCTGCTTCAGAAGCCAGTTGCCCTGAAACCGGACGAAACGGGCGGTAGCCTGCACGACACCCTTGCAGCGCTCGGCGCGCAGGCGCTGCTGGAAGCGATGACGTTATTCAAACAGGGGAAACTCGTCGCAACGCCCCAAGACCACACTGCCGTTACCTACGCTCCGTTACTGAAAAAAGAGGATGGAGAGATCGACTGGACCCACAATGCGGCCAGTATTGAGCGCCGCATCCGCGCCTTTCATCCTTGGCCGTCCTCTTACACCTGGTTGGGAAACAAGCGGCTGAAAATCCTGGTCGCACGCCTGAGCGCGGTCGATGCTTCCGCCGCTCCCGGCATCATCATCAACCGGCAAGACAAATCGCTCACTGTCGCCACCGGCCAAGGCAGCCTCAGCCTCGACCGCGTGCAACTCGAAGGAAAAAAAGCGATGCCCATAGCCGCCTTCCTTGCTGGTCACGACCTCAAGACCGGCGACCGCCTCGGCCGCTGAGCACGGTATGCAACAGGCGTCCCAAACTGTGACGGTCGGTACGACTTTCCGATTGTATACTTCAGATCAGTTCTTAATATTCAACTTTCTTGAGCCGCCTTTCCGCCAGATCTTTATAAAAGCTCTCATCCTTGCCAGACTTTTTGAGAATTAAATTTAGCCATTCGCGTGTTTTCTCCCAATTCTTATTCTTCCAATAAGCTTGAGCAATTTGGTATCGAAATGCCTGAAGTGTTGAGGCTTCTGGGTGGTCTCTCTCAAAAGAGGCGAATGTACTGAGGAGCAACGGCATGTATTTGTCGAATGATGACCTAATACCGTATTTACTACCGTATCTACCAGACTCTTCCCACCCTAGCAGAGTACGTAGTTTGTCTTGGTAAGCTATACGTGAAGCCGCAGACTGTGGGAATTCCGTAATGACCTTGTCGTACCATTTGATTGCGGATTCAACATTGGGTATCCAACTGCTGTCGATGGTAAAAACGCGCCTTTTCCTTCAGACCAAAAGTCTCCATGCCGAAGATATGACAAAGCAATTGCGTTATCGACTGTTTCTTTCGCCGATTCTCCAACAATTTCAGCGAGTTCATAAATTCTGTCTTTGACCGATTCTGCCTCGGCTGAGTCGGGATACTTAGTAGTAAGTTCACGCCATGAGTCAAGAGCGACCGAAAACTTTTTCTCATCAAAAGCCATGATGCCGAGGTAGTAATATGCCTGCGCTTTGCTTGCCTCATCGGATTTGCTGAAAATAATGTCAATCAGTTCTGATTTGGCTTCTTGCTTTAATCCATATTGACTTAGGATGCTGGCCTTTTCTACGGATAGTAGAGACGCTGTTTCTACAGATGGTGGAGACGCAGTAAACAAGGTTGGTGCAGTGAACACCAACGCAAAGACTGCGGACATTCCCAATGCCGTTGCTATAGATACTAGGCTCAGGACCTATAAATGATGATTGCTGGAGTGTAGTGTGGTGAGTGTTGGATACCCAGTCTCTATTGGAACAGGAGTTCTGTCATGTCAGGCCCTCCTCTGTGGCTCACCGATGCACAATTCGCCCGCTTGCAGC
>JAJDZM010000209.1 GCA_022824615.1 Candidatus Binatia bacterium
ATGCGTTCCTGACGACCAAAGTCCACCTGCCTGAGCCAGTCTGTCACCGTCTCCCGGGCAGCGTCCTTATTGTCCGGCGTGACCGCGTCTTCGAGGTCCAACACGAGCGTGTCCGCTTCCAGGGCTCGCGACTTGTTGAGCATTCTTTCATTGGCTCCAGGCACGAAATGGACGGCACGGCGTAAGCGGGTCATACTCTCCCCTCTCTCGCTATGAAATCCGGGCTTCTTTCTTGCGCATCATGGCACCCCGGCGGCAGCTCATCACAATTTCGCCCCGCTGGTTCTTGGCCCGGTGCTCGAAGGTCACGATTCCCCACTGCGGGCGGGAACGCGATTCGCGCTTTTCGACGACTTCGGACTCGGCGTACAAGGTATCCCCAATGAAAACCGGCTTGGGAAAGACCACTTTTTCAAAGCCGAGATTGCCGACCGTCGTCCCCAGGGTGGTATCACCAACGGACAGCCCGACGGCAAGCCCCAAAGTGTAGATACTATTCACCAAGCGTTGGCCAAACTCGGCCTTTTTTGAAAACTCTTCATCCAGATGGAGCGGCTGGGGGTTATGGGTCATCGTCGAGAACAGCAGGTTATCGGTCTCGGTAATCGTTCGTCCGGGTTGATGCTGAAAGACGTCCCCAACGTTCAGTTCTTCGAAATGTTTTCCGGCCATGCAGTCCTCCTTACAGTACAGCCCTTTCAAACACGGACAGGCGTGGCTGTCTGCTTACCATGTCCGCCGAGGTCGTGCCAGCGAAAGGAATATGCGAAGGGCCGTCAATGGACTTCGTTGGGGTGGAGCTTTCTTGGTCCGGTCTACGAATGACACCCGACTTGGGCGGGGCCCCTTATCCAGCTCGGTCGGCTTGATACCACACCCGCCCATCTTTGACCGTTAGTTGGGCGATAAGTTTTTTCTCACCGGTCATGTGGTTCCGGTCGGTATCGACAAAATCGAATTCTCCCTGTTCAAGGCTGAGCACGGCGACATCGGCAGTGGCACCGGGTCTGAGCGTTCCGATTTGCTCAGCCTCTCCGATTACCCGGGCGGGATTGGTAGTGACGCAGCGGATAACGTCTTCCAGGCCCATGCCCAAGTTGAGGAGCTTGGACATGGTCGTCGGCAAATCAAAGACCGGCCCCCTGGTCGCGCTGGGGAGCGTCAGGTCGGTCGCGACCGTATCGGGCAAAAATCCCGCGTCCAGGGCCTGCCGGACAAACGGAAACGGAAAGTGCATGCGCCCGTGCGCGCAGTCAAAAATAATCCCCTCTTTCTGGGCCGCCCAGACTTCTTTGAGAATGGCTTTCTTTTCCGGTCCCATGATGCCGTATGCAAACCCGTGGAAGCAGTGGGTCACCACATCGCCCGGCTTGAGGAATTCCAGAATCTGAGGGACCGGCAGCAGTGCGTCGGTGATATGCACCATCAATGGTACGCCTGCCATATCGGCGGCCTGGCGGGCAAGACGCAGCGGTTCGGTCCCGGCAGCGTCGGGCACGACGTTATTGCTGAAGCGCAGCTTGACGCCAATGGCGAGGTCACGGTTGTCCGTAATCGTACGCGCGCAGCCTTCAGGGTCGGCATAATCCATATGCATCAGCTCTCCGACCCGCAGGTGAATCAGACCCAGGGCTGACAGATGGACGAAACAGCGCAGCCGGACTTCGCTCGTATTGGCCACATACTGCCGCAGTCCGGGAAAGGTGGCTGAACCGGCGCTGCCGGCATCAATCAGCGTGGTCACCCCACTCGCGGCACAGCGCCGGTCGGTTTCGGTGCCCATATCGTGGGCGTTCACAAAGGTATGGGCGTGAATATCGATCAACCCAGGGCAGACAATTCTGCCGGACACGTCGCGTACGCGAGCGGCTTGCGGCGCGGGGATGTCGGCGGCGACAGCCGCTATTTTGCCATTCCGAATCGCCACGTCCGCGGGTTGGAGGGTTTGGTACTGCGGCCAGCCGGGGTCAATGACCCGGCCGCCCTTGATGAGCAGATCGTATTGCATCGGCAGTCCCGCTTTCCGTCCGGTGGTGTTGAATCAGGCTCCGCCCGCCGACCTGTATCCGGGGCCAGCACGGTTCGGCACGCCTCCGCTAAAACCCGTTCTCGCGGTTGACAAATCGGATGCCCGCCCCGGCTTGCGAGTGTCCAAGATCGATCTTCTTGAGAAGCTTGAGCGTGTCGGCGTCGAACACGGACAATGCGCTCCAGTTCCCGCCACAGTAGACTTTGGTCCCGTCGGGATGGATGAAAGAGCCAAAGACGCTGTTGGTGTCGAACTGCGTCACTTCTTCCATCTGGCGCGTCGGTATGTCCATCTTCCACAGCTTGTCCCAGCCGAGATACGCCTTCTGGGTTTTGGCCGATACCGCGCCGTGGGCGGTCCACCACTCAGCCTCGTAGGGCTGAAGCTCAACCACTTGCAGGTCGGGATTGTCCTGTTTGAGGTCAAGGGTGGCGACCCCAACGGTGGCATGCTGGGTAATCGTGTCCGTCATATATACGGCAAACGAGGCCAGGTAGTCGTTTTCCTGATAGGGATTCCATAAGGGCAGTCCCTCCAGCTTCCCAGCGCCGGTTACGTTCCAGTCCGCCATGGGAATAACGTCCTCAACCTGACCCGTCTCCGGATTCAGCACCGAGATATCCTTGCCCACGCTAAAGGCGTACAGCTTTTTCCCGTCTTGAGATGAGGCCAACGCCATCACCTGACGGGGGGCGGGAAACACATTGGCGACCGTATTGGTGTCCAAATCGATGACGCGGATACGAGTTTCCAGTATCTCGTATTTGCCCAGGTCTTTCTTCAGCGGCATTTCATGAATGTAGAGGCGGTTGCCCTGGGGGTTGACATCAATGGCCATGGTCCTGACCAGCTCATTGTCATTGGAGAGGTTGAAGCGCAGAACTTCTTTGCCCTCGTCCAGGTCAACCAGGGCCACGCTTTGACTGAGGTTGGTGACCGCATAGGCGAATTGGGGCCGGGCCGGATTGGGCGCCACTGTAAAGATGGGTCCGCTGCCCTCAAGCGGGATGGTCTTTACGACCGTATCGGTTTCCGCATCAATCACGTATACGGAGTTCGGATGGGCGCCAGTCAGAATATACCACTTGGCCCACACCAAGCCGGGTAGGCTGCAAACGAGGGTCAGCGCGCTCAGCGTTGACACTGTCCATAACAGACTCTTGCCCTTCATAAACGCCTCCTTGTTGGAAACATGATCTCGACCAGTGCCTTTTTGGTATAGCCATCCGGCACCATAAACACCTCAGCCCGAATCGGCCGCTGCTCGGCCTGAACCACTTCCTTGACCACCTGGGTGACCAGGTTCACGGTCCTGACTGGGTAGCCGATATTGATCAGTTCGGTTAACTCGGCGAGCACGGCCCCTGGCGGCGTCGTTCGAGAAGTTTGCAGCTTGCCGATAAACGCATTCAGCCGGGACATATCGAGGTCCGTACTCAGCTTGATCTTTTCAGCCAGCCAGGTTTCTTCATACGCGATGCCGTTCCGCTGGATACGATATTTGTGAGCCGCATACCCGGCGACCGACTCGGCCTCCGACATCGGGGTGATCGTAATCGTCAGTCTGGGGCTCAGGCTATCAAACGGACCGGCTCGTCTTGCCACGAATTGTTGCGAACCATGGGGGAGTTGGTTCATCAAGCGTTCTGCCTGCGTCCGCCGTTCCTGGTTGCGCGCTGCCATAACCGTGGCATAGGCCTCGATTGGTCCCTGCCAGTACACCTGCCCCAGATGGCTGATAATCGACAGTTGCTGTGTGTTGAGGTCGATAATTTGCGTCCAGGCTCGGGTCTCGTAGGTCAGCCGGTTCCGAGCAACACGTGTGACGACCTGAGGGGTTCGCCAAGCAGAAGCGGAGGAGTTCGGTGGGATGGTTGTCGAGGCGATGTACCAGCCCGCCTCAACGAGCGAGGGGAATCCGTGCAGGAACAGGAACGATCCTACAAAGAAAACGCCCCGGCTCCACAGACGCTGTCTTTGCCCAGGGTTCATACTGGAAACCCCTCGTTGTTCACCGCACGGATTGGAAGACCGGTATTCTGAGACTATTTCTTCTCGGGGAAGACGAGTTCCAGGCTACGCCAGTCCTCGGCGTTGACACCCGAACAGGCACTGGCCCACTCTGGGTAGTTTTGCAGACTGTCGGGCACCTGAGCCGGCCACCAGCACACATTGGCACAGCCGAGCAGGTCGGCCTCCATTGGTGCGCACATACCTGCGGTACCGCCCCAGGGGTTCGCCTCCCAGCCGGGGTTAAAAATCGTCGTGCAGCCCATCGGCTGAGCCATGCCCAACACGTCTTCCGGCACTTGCCGTTTGGCCACGGGGGCGGTCTCGACTCTATGCGCTTTATGGTTCGCGGCCTTGAGGTGTTTCATCACGCCCTCCTTGCGCTGACCGGAAATTATCGCGTCTCTTCCCAGCCTCGTAGCATACTGTCCGCCACAACGCCAGGGTTTGTTCTCTACTCTATTCAATCGGTTGAAAATTATACTTTGCCGGCATGACCAGCAGATGGGCGCGCGCGCCCATAGGCCGACGGGCGCCATTTGGCTGATACCAGGCCTCCACCCAGACATCGCCGACATTGCCCTGTTGCAAGTGCCGTTTTGGATTTGGACCGTCCTCGGCCGGCGTAAAAAGACCGTGAGCATTCATGGCACCGACAAAGCGCACGTCGTCATCGTTGACGCGCTGCACATACTCGTTCAGTTTCCACGTCACCGGACCGACGCGCCCCAGCTTCATATCGTCGTCCGTTCCCTTGCGTCCGTCCGGACCGTTTGCATACCCGACCGCCTCAAACTGCTGAAAAATTTTTGGGGTGCGGATACCTCCGGGCCGAGAAAACGCCTGCTCCGGAGAGAGGCGGATATAGTCAACCGTATTGTAGACAGCCAGCGACTGTTCCCCATCAACTCCCCGAATCCGAGCCTGCCGAGCGCCCATTTTTGCCTTTTTTCCCACAACCACGTCGGCCATGACCGTATCAGCATCAACCCGCCGCAGGGACTGCACTGTCACCCCCGTTCCCAGAGAGACCGAAGCCGCGGTCAGGGACTCGGGGAGATTCATGCCAAACAGCCTGAGCGTGGAGCGCTCGCCCACTTTGAGCGCGGTCGGGCTGACGGCAAAAAATCGTGCCTGGCCGGTATTCCGGTACAGGGTTTCCTCCATACCCAGATCGCCAACAAGCGTCAGCAACCGTCTGCCACTTACGACCGTTCCGTCCTCATTAGCAAAGAATATTTCTTTGTGGGTCTGGCCGCCATCGACCTCGGCCACACCCCGCCACTGGAAGCCGGTATACATCGTCACAGTGTTTTTCCCGGTCATGCGCGACCCATCGGCAAAGTCGTAAGCGAGCTGGCCCTCATAGTTATCGTTCCCCAGAGCGGTGAGCGTCATACGACCGGTGTAGGCCCCGCCCTTTCCAGGGTCGTGACCGACCACATTCCATACCCCGGCGTAGTCCGGTTTGGGTTTGGCCTGCCACTGCTTCCAGGTGGTTGAGTCAAACGGGTAGGTCTGCGTCAGATAGGGAACGGTATCCTTCCGCACCAGCGTGTACCAGAAGTCACCCAGCAGGCCGGTCGAGGCGACCTGATTTTCGATATTCGGCAGCAGGGCCGCGGTCAGGTCCGGCAGACGCCCCCACGATTCGGGCGTACGGCGCTGCAGGGCGATCCGTGCATAGGAGTGGCAGGCCACACAGGTGCCCTTCACTTCCTTAGGAACATGTTTTTCTATCGTATTATTGCGTTTCTCTAATGCGTACCGAAAAGGTTTGACTTCCGCCGGTGCCAGACCGTAGCGATCGCTCAGGTATTTGATCAGGATGCGGGCCTCTCCCGCTTCCAGATTCGCCCCGTGGGTGCGCAGCATGCGATAGATGGTCATCTCCCAGGCTTCGGGGGGCTTGCGCTGATGTTCGATCGCGTCGAGCTTGCCCCCTTCTTCATGGGGAGGATGACAACCCGAGCAGCGCGTCTCCAGCAGGGCCGGCCCGGTCATTTCCTGGCTCCACGCGGGTTGTCCCGCAAAACAGAGCGTCAAGCCCAAGACGAATCCGCTGAGTTTGCCCAGCAACAAACCGCGTCTCTCCCATACGGTATGCATGATCGCTCCCCCCACCTTCCGGTTATGCGTTCACACCTGCGGATGTCTGAAACCTTCCAACACCTATAGGCCACTCAAAATTCATGTCAACAGATAAGGTTCAATATTGGCGGACAGGAAAAGGGTTTACTTTTTAAGTAAACCCCTCTAAATTAGAAATCATGAGTGCCCAGCAGAGTCAACGAATCAAGCCCAGCCCGGAAGAGAACACTGCATTTGGGCAGCGGCTCCGTAAAGAGCGTCAGACAACAGGCCGCTCGCTATCGGACCTAGCCAAGGCACTACAAGTCACAAAAGGCTATCTTTCTCGCCTGGAGCGAGGCAAGGCGAAACCCTCGAAGGGTATTATCGAGTCGGTCGCACGAGCCTTGAAGATTGACCCAGGTCCGCTTAGGGTTCTTGCAGGAGACCTCCCCGATGACGTGAGGCAGATCCTTTATCATCATCCTGAAGACGCCCCCACCCTCCTCCGAGAGACGTTCGGAGGGTATGGTTCTCCCGGTACTTCTCGTAAATCCGTCAGTGCAACAAAGAGAGTCCCTCAAAAGAAACAGAGTATAAAGCCGCTTCAAAAAGAGCCCTATGAACTCATTCAGGCCGACTGTTTTGACTGGCTGGAACACCGCGCTCCCGATAGCATCCATGCTGTCGTCACTGATCCTCCCTACGGTCTGAAAGAATACACATCTGTGGAAAAGCAAAAACTCCGGCGCGGGCGTGGCGGTATCTGGCGCATACCGCCAACACTTGATGGATATACCCGGAGTCCACTGCCTCGCTTCACTGTTCTAACGCAGGAAGAGAAAAATTCCTTACAGAAATTCTTTGCACAGTGGGCAATAAGAATTCAGCGCGTTCTTGTCCCCGGTGGGCATGTGTTCATTGCGACCAATCCTCTCCTCTCCCATCTCGTTTATACTGCCTTGGAAGAGGCCGGCTTCGAGAAAAGAGGGGAGATTATCCGCCTCGTACAGACTCTCCGGGGTGGTGACAGACCAAAGAATGCCCATAAAGAATTTGAGAACGTCACCGTCATGCCTCGCTCCTGTTGGGAACCTTGGGGGCTCTTTAGAAAGCCCTGTCGAGGTCGAGTGCAGGATAATCTTCGTAAATGGAAGACAGGCGGCTTGCGGCGTCTCTCGGAGGAGCAGCCTTTTGGGGATGTCATCAAAAGCGCTCCGACCAGAGGGCTAGAGCGTACTGTGAATAGATTGAACCGGGGGAGGCGCTTCAAGCAGGCGTGCAGCTGTGGCAAGCTGCTGGCAGAGGACGGAAAGAGAGGAGCCGCGGATGGCCCGAGCGTATTCCCAAGACTTGCGGGATCGTGTGATTGATGCAGTGGAGAACGAGGGACTGAGCCGGCGTGCAGCGGCGCGACGGTTTGGAGTCAGTAGCGCGTCAGCGATCAAGTGGCTTCAACGCTGGCACAGGACTGGCGAGCGGGGGAGTGCTGGCACCGGGGGACATCGGCCCTCGAAGGTGCAGCCGGAGCGCGCGTGGCTATTGGCGGTGATTGCGGCGCAGCCGGACATCACGCTGGCGGCGTTGGCGGCCCGGTTGTTGGCAGAGCGGGGAGTGCAGGCAGACACCGGGATGCTGTCTCGGTTTTTCAAAGGCGAAGGGATCAGCTTCAAAAAAAAGTCTCTCGGCCTCCGAGCAGGAGCGGCCCGATATCGCGCGGCGTCGCGCCCGTTGGCAGCGCTCTCAAGGCCGGTTTAATCCCCACCGGCTCGTGTTCATTGATGAGACGTGGGCCAAGACCAACATGACCCGCAGCCACGGCCGCTGCCCGCGCGGCCGGCGGTTGGTCGCCACGCGGCCGCATGGCCACTGGCAAACGCTGACTTTCGTGGCCGCCCTTCGTTGCGACCGCATTGCTGCCCCTTGTGTCTTCGATGGCCCGATCAACGGCCCCCGCTTCCTCGCCTATGTGGAACAATGTCTCCTCCCCACCCTGACGGCCGGCGACATCGTCATCTTGGACAATCTCAGCAGCCACAAAAGCCCAGCTGTGCGGCTGGCCATTGAACGGGCCGGGGCCACCCTCCGCTTCCTGCCTCCCTATTCGCCCGATCTCAACCCGATTGAACAGGTCTTCGCCAAGCTCAAAGCCTTCCTGCGCCAAGCGGCCGAACGCACTGTCGAGGCGACGTGGCGACGGATCGGGACCCTGCTCAATCGCTTTGGACCTGAGGAATGTGGCCATTACTTTACCCATGCTGGCTATGCTTCAACCTAAAAACAGAAGGCTCTAGCT
>JAJDZM010000169.1 GCA_022824615.1 Candidatus Binatia bacterium
GGTCCAGCCGTTCGTATCCTGCGCCTTGATATCGGCCCCGGCTTCCAACAACGTCACCACTATCGCCGGCGTTTCACTGAACACGACCGCCCTGTCGAGCGGAGTCCAATCGTCCTCGTCCTGCGCCTTGGTATCGGCTCCGGCTTCCAATAACGTCGCCACTATCGCCGGCGTCCGACTTGACTCCGCTGCCCCATGTAGCGGGGTCCGGCCTTCCTTATCCCGCGCCTCCAACTCGGCCCCCGCAGCCAACAACGTCGCCACTATCGCCGGTGTCTCGCTGAATATCGCCGCCCCATGCAACGGAGTCCGACCCTCCTTATCCCGCGCCTCCAACTCGGCCCCCGCAGCCAGCAGGATATTGACTATCGCCGAGGTTTGATTTGACCGCACCGCCCCATGCAGCGGGGTCCGGCCTTTCTTATCTCGCGCCTCCAACTCAGCCCCCGCAGCCAGCAAGGTCTTGACTATCGCCGGTGTGTCGCTCGACTGCACCGCCATATGCAACGGAGTCCAGCCGTAGACATCCCGCGCCTTCACACCCGCTCCATTCTCCAGTTCGGCTTGCACGTCTGCCTGTGTGGCGGATTCCCAGAACTCTTCCGAGAAGAATGAGGCCATAGAGCCTGTCTCTCCTTGACCTTTTCAGGAAAGCTGCAATTGATTTTCTTACTCAGTCGGTTTCAGCTTGCCGCCGTGCGCTTCCAGATACGCGACCAGACGTTGGCATCCCTCGTCAGAGACTTTGTCTTCCAGCAAACTGATGCGGTCCCCCTCAAAGACGGCCCGCTCCTCGCCTTCCATGCGACAGTCGGGCGCACCGTCCAGGGTGTAAGTCGCCACCCAGCGCATCCAGACTTCGCCATTCTTTTCCATTGGTCCCTCACCGAACTCAACGCGTCGTGAAGTAAAGCGACGATCGAAGCCATTCACCGCGATCTGAAAATCGCTCAGAATCGTGGCCCGGCTTTCATGCCGTCCGCCTAGGGGTGGCCCGGCAATGAAGTCGTATACCGCGTCCTCGGTGAAATAAGGCTCAAGTAGCGACCAGTCATCGCTGTCATACGCGTCTTCAAAAGCTTGTGCATATTCCAGGAACCGTTCGACAATGCCCATACGATGTCTCCTTTTTCTCAGACCAGTTTGGCTTACGAGTCTGGGCTGGGATATTTCTTGTCTACATACCACACAGAGCGGTCAGAACATCAGAACAGAGGACAAAGAGGAACCCACCCCGCCGCTTCACGGCACCCCTCCCAAGAGGGGATTTTTGTGCGTCTTTTTTCGGTTCGTTATTTTTCCCCTTTTGTTGCCACTACGGTCCAGGTACTGCTCACCGTGGCGACGACTTCGTCTTGCGCATTATGGATGGTCGCTTCAACAAAGGCGACCCGCTGGCCTTTCCGCAGGACTTTGCCCGTCCCTTTGACCAAGCCCTTTTTGACCGGCTTGAGAAAACTGATTTTCAGCTCCGCGGTCGTGGCAAATTCGCCCTCGTCCATGACCGACCCGATAGCACTGCTCAGCAGTTCGTCGGCAAAAACACTCAGATAACCGCCGGCCACATAGCCGAACGGATTCAACACGCGCGAGTGGCTGGCATCCCACTTCCATTCGGACGTGCCGGGACCGAACCGCACCGGCCGCAGACCAATCTCGCGGTGCGCCGGTGTGACATAGTCCTCGGGCCGGTTTTCGCGCAGGGCAGCATTCAGTTTTTCGACAGGAGAAAGCATGCTTTCTCGTACCACCTTTTGATCGAGTTCTCAAAAGGGTAGTATGAGCGCGCATGCGCAAAGAGACACTCACCGCCCGCCTGGCCGAGGTGAAAAAGAATGGCTTGTATCGTCACTTGCGTGCAGTTGAGGGCGCGCAGGACGCGGCCATTATCCTTGAAGGCCAGGAGGTACTGCTCTTTTCCTCCAATAATTACCTGGGTTTGGCTAATCACCCAGCCCTCAAGCAGGCAGCCCAAGAGGCCATTGCGCAGTACGGCTGTGGCAGTGGCGCTTCGCGTCTGATTTCCGGCTCCATGGCGGTCCATCACGAGTTGGAACAACGCCTCGCCACACTCAAAAAAACAGAAGCCGCCCTTGTTTTTCCGACGGGTTATCACGCCAATATCGGGGTGTTGTCTGCCCTGATGGGACCGGGCGATACGATCTTGAGTGACAGCCTGAACCACGCCAGCATTATCGACGGCTGCCGCCTGTCGCGGGCTGATACCCGCGTCTATCGTCACGCTGACACCAAGCATCTGGGTGAACTGCTGAAAACGTGTCCAGCGACCGGTCAGCGCCTGATTGTGACAGACAGCGTGTTCAGCATGGACGGCGACGTGGCCCCACTGGTGGAGATTGTCAGCCTGGCCCAGCAGTATGACGCCTGGGTGATGGTTGATGAGGCTCACGCAACCGGCGTATTCGGGCCGCACGGTAGCGGCCTGGTTGAAGAGCTTGGCCTGACCGGGCAGGTCGATATCCAGATGGGCACCTTGGGCAAGGCGCTGGGCTGCGTGGGGGCCTTTGTGGCTGGCAGCCACGAGTTGGTTGACTGGCTGGTGAATCGGGCGCGGAGTTTTATCTATACCACAGCGATTCCGCCCGCGGTTGCGGCGACAGTGCTCGCCGCCCTCGATATTGTGGAACGGGAACCCGAGCGACGACAGCAGTTGTGGGACAACACCAGGGTGCTGGCAGACGGGCTCCGTTCGCTCGGCTATACGCTGGGTGCGACCCGCTCGCAGATTCTGCCGGTCATCATCGGCGAGGCTCGCGAGACGATGGGCGTGGCCAATGCCATCCTCCAGCGTGGCGTCTTTGCCCACGGTATTCGCCCACCAACCGTTCCGGAAGGTACCTCGCGTATCCGCGTGACCCCGATGGCAACCCACACCTCAGACCATCTGTCACGCACGCTGGACGCGTTTGCCGCAGCCGGCAAGGAGGTCGGGATTCGATGAACACCCCGTCGTATACCGACCTCAAAAGCTGGGATCATACCTACGTGTGGCATCCGTTTACCCAGATGCAGGACTGGTTGCAGGAAGACCCGATTATTATTGCCGGGGGCGAAGGCAATTATCTGATTGATGTCAACGGCAAACGCTATCTGGACGGGGGCTCTTCGTTATGGTGCAACGTTCATGGTCATACCCATCCCCGCCTCAACCGCGCCATTACCGAGCAGGTCAACCGAATCTCGCATTCGACCATGCTCGGGCTGGCCAATATCCCCTCCATCCTGCTGGCGAAAAAACTGGTTGAGCTGGCGCCGTCCGGTCTGAGCCGCGTGTTTTATTCGGACGCAGGCGCCACCGCCACGGAAATTGCGCTCAAACTGGCGTTTCAGTACTGGCAGTTGCGTGGAGAAACCCGGCGCACAAAATTTGCCTCATTAGTCGAAGCCTACCACGGCGATACCCTGGGCGCGGTCAGCGTGGGTTACTCTGAACTCTTTCATCATTTTTATCGACCCCTTTTGGCTGACACTGTCCGACTGACCCCACCGTATGTGTTTCGCTTTGTCCGTGGCATGTCGGCCGATCAGGCACTCGCTGCGGCTCAGGAAGAGGCCGAACGCATACTCGCCCGACAGCATTCAGAACTGGCGGCGGTGATTATTGAACCCCTCATGCAGGGTGCGGCCGGGATGTGGGCGCATCCAGTCGAATATGTGCGCACCCTGCGACAGCTCACCCGGCAGCACGGGATGCTCTTCATCTGTGACGAGGTGGCCACCGGGTTTGGCCGCACCGGGAAAATGTTTGCCTGCGAACATGCCGACGTCAGTCCGGACTTGTTCTGCGTGGCCAAGGGCATGACCGGCGGCTATCTGCCGCTCGCAGCCACCCTGGCAACCGAGGAAATTTTTTCCGCCTTTCTCGCGCCCTACGAAGAGTTCAAAACCTTCTTTCATGGCCATACGTATACCGGTAATCCCGTGGCCTGCGCCGCGGCCTTGGCGAGCCTGGAGGTTTTTGCCGAAGAGCGGGTCCTTGAACATTTGCAACCCAAGATCGCCCTGCTGACCCAGCGTCTCCGGGCTGATATCGCTCCCCTCCCTCATGTAGCCGACATCCGACAGTGGGGCATGATGGTCGGGATCGAATTGATGCGCGACCCGGCCAAAAAGGTTGCCTATAATCCTGCTGAGAAGATCGGCATTCGTGTCATCCAGGAAGCACGTAAGCACGGAGTAATGATTCGGCCGTTGGGCAGTGTCATCATTCTCATGCCGCCGCTCAGTATTACCGAGGCTGAGTTGTCACATTTGCTCGATGTTGTCCACACCGCCATTCAGACCGTCACATGACCAGCCTGTTTATCACCGGCACGGATACCGGTATCGGCAAAACCCTGGTGGGTTGTGGTATTGCCACGGCCCTGACCGCCCAAGGCAAACGGGTGGGCGTACTCAAGCCGGCAGAAACCGGCTGCGACAGACGAGACGGGGTCTTATACCCGGACGACGCCATGCGTCTGGCCGGTTATGCCCGGAGCGGCTTATCTCTTGAGACCGTGTGTCCCTATCGTTTTTCTCCGCCGGTCGCCCCGAGTGTGGCGGCCGAGCAGGCCGGTGTAACCATTCAGCCGGAGCGAATTATTGAGGTGTTTCAGACGATTGCCAACCAGCACGACGTGACGCTGGTAGAGGGCGCCGGCGGTCTTTTGGTTCCGCTCGTGGGCCGCTATTCATTTGCCGACCTCGCCCGCGATCTCGACATTCCGATTCTCGTTGTGGTCGGCTCAAAGCTGGGGGCATTAAATCACACCTTGCTGACGCTGCACTGTATTGAGGCTCGTGGTTTACCCCTGGCCGGCTATATCCTCAACCATCCGACCCGGACCGCAGATGATGCCATTAAAACCAACGCGACGACCTTGGCTGGCCTGACCGATGTGCCGTGCCGAGGCATTATCCCCCATCTTGCATTGAGCGAAGATATCGACCGGAACCGCATAATACTCAGCGAGTTGTTCGCCACAGCAGTTGATCTTCCCGGACTGCTCGGATAGAGCAGAGTCCTGCGCCGCACGTTTTGACGGAAAGGGAAAACAGTATGAATAGCTTCTCGCGCTTCGCGACCCAATCATTAGCCGGCGAGTTACTGTCGCGTGCAGACGCCTTCGCTGTTCTACAGACAGCCGACGAGGAGCTATCCGACCTGCTGCAGGCGGCCTTCACGGTGCGGGAAAGGTTCTTTGGGCGGAAGGTCAAAATCTGCGTCTTACAAAATGCGCGCAGCGGTTTATGCCCGGAAGATTGCAATTACTGTTCCCAGTCCTCCATCTCCAAGGCTCCGATTGACAAATACCGCCTGCTCTCAGCGGACGAGTTGCTTGCCGGCGCCCGCAAGGCCGCCCAGGCCGGTGCGCGGCGCTATTGCATGGTCGCCAGCGGACGTGGCCCGAGCGCGCGCGATATTGACCATCTGACCGCAGCGACCCGCCAGATCAAAGCCGAGTTTCCCGGTCTGGAGATTTGCGTCTCTCTGGGACTCATGAGTGAACCTCAGGCCCGTGCGCTCAAAGACGCCGGCGTCGGCTGGGTCAACCACAACCTCAACACCAGCCGTGAGTTTTACGCGGAGATCTGCTCAACGCACACCTATGAGGACCGGGTTGAGACCGTCAAAAACGTCAAACGGGCCGGGCTGTCCACGTGCAGCGGCGGCATTATCGGCATGGGGGAAGAAGACGAGGACGTGGTCGAATTGGCCTACGCCGTCCGGGCGCTGAACATTGACTCCGTGCCGGTCAATTTTCTGTATCCCATCAAAGGCACGCCGCTGGGTTCGCGCAAAGACTTCAATCCCGTCCGGGGACTTAAGGCTCTCTGTCTGATGCGCTTCCTGAATCCGCGCAGCGAAATCCGTATGGCTGCGGGACGCGAACTCTATCTCGGCCAATGGTCAGGGCTGGCCTTCTATCCGGCAAACTCGATTTTTGTCGAAGGTTATCTCACCACCCCAGGCCAGCAGGCCCAAGACGCCCATCGGCTCGTTGAAGCCGCCGGGTTTGAGGTGGAGCAGGAAGACACACTGGGGGTAGAAGCCCGCAGCGGCGTGTAGGCTCTTCTTCTGCATCTCCCTTCTCCATCCCATGTCCAGGAACTTGAGCCGTCTCAGTATAGCTGGTAGGCGTGCCAGGGAGGGGGATATCTTATGCGTACGTCTGTGTATTGGCTCGTGACTGCCTGTCTGGTGCTCTTGAGCGTTCCGGCGCAAGCCGAAGAAGAGAAGCCGGCCATTCGCTTTGGCCTGCAAGTCGCGCAGCAGCAAACCACGGTCGAGGAACTCAAGGACGTGTGGCAGGAGGCCGAGGCCTTGGGATTCGATACTTTATGGGTGAACGATCACCTGCTGCCCAGTGTGGGTCCGTCAGACGGGGCCATGCTTGAGTCTTGGACCTTGCTCGGAGCGATGGCGGCCTCCACCTCAAAAATTCAGATTGGCTGCATGGTGACGAGCAATACCTTTCGCCATCCGTCCATCCTGGCAAAAATGGCGACCACGGTGGATCATCTGAGCAACGGGCGGCTTATTTTTGGTATCGGCTCGGGCTGGTTCAAACGAGAGCACGAAGCGTATGGAGTCGAGTTCTCCACGATGAAAGGCCGCGCCCGACGTCTGGATGAAGCGCTGCAAGTGATTACCAAGCTCTGGCAGGCCAACCCGACCGCGTCGCATACGGGCACATATTATTCGCTGGTGGACGCGCCGTTTGTCCCGAAGCCGGTGCAGCAACCAATGCCGCCGATTATGATTGGCGGGATCGGTGAAAAGCTGACCCTGCCAATTGTCGCCCGCTATGCTCAGATGTGGAACGCGCCGATTCTTTCGCCCGGCCAGTTTGCCAAGAAGAATCAGGTGCTTGAGCAATACTGTCAGGATATCAACCGGGACTGTAGCGAAATTGAACGTTCCTATCTGACCCCGATGTATCTCAACCCGAGCCCCGAAGCGTTGCAACAGGTGCTGCAACGCGCCATGACCCTACGAGGTCTGACTGAAGAAGAGGCACGCCAGACTATTATCGCCGGCACACCGGCTGAGATCCGCGCCCAACTCCAGACGTATATCGATATTGGTGTCACCCACTTCATTATTAATCTGCGTCGTCCGGGCCTGTACGATCGAGAAGCCGTGCGGGTGTTTGCCAAAGAGATCATGCCGGCCCTGCGCTAGCGTGATTCCGCCCGATTTGACACTGCCTGCGATTTATCCCGCGCTCACATGGCCCTCTCCCCCCAACGCCGCGCCCTGCTGCTGATGATCCTGACAGCCCTGGTATGGGCCGGCCTGTTTCCCACCGGGAAAGTCGCCCTGCGCAGCATCCCGCCCTTTACGTTTGCAGCCATTCGTCTGACCATTGGCGCGGCGCTCCTCTTTCTCTATCTCCAGCGCAAGAACGAAACGGAAGAGATGCCGGTCAACTGGACACCTCGTCTGGTCGGCAGTTTTCTTTTTCTCGGTTTCACCGGCTATCTGCTGTCTGTAGGCGGCAGTTATCAGGGGCTGCGTTTAACCACCGCCACGAATGCCGCCCTCCTCAACGCAGCCTCGCCGATTGCCATTGCGCTCCTGGCGGCCATGTTTCTGCGAGAGAAAATGTCGGCCAAGATGCTCCTGGGCATTGTGATCTCCATTGTTGGCGTTGGGGTGATTGTTTCGCGGGGCTCGTGGCAGGTCATTACCGCTAGTGCGTACAACCCAGGCGATCTGATTATTGTGGCTACGCTGTTTGCCTGGGGCATCTATACGACCTATGGCCGCCATCTCATGCAGGTAGTCTCTCCGCTAGCGGCAACGACCTATGCGTATATTGCCGGGGCAACGTATTTACTCATTGCTTGCTGGCTGACCGAGTGGGAGAGTTGGCAGCTTGCCGAAACGCGCTGGGATTCCTGGCTGGCCGTGGCGTACCAAAGCACACTCGGGACTTTCGCTCACTTCTGGTATTACCAGGCGGTTGAAATCCTGGGACCGAGCCGCGCGGGTGTGTTTATCAACCTCGTGCCGGTCATAGCCATTGGGATTGCGTATATCTTTCTCGACGAGGCATTAACGCTGCCCCATCTGGTTGGCGGGCTCATTGTCCTGGTTGGCGTTGGGGTGGCGGCCCGGCGGTAGACGACAAAGCTCGCTGGTAGCGGCTGAGCACGAGCGGGAGACGAAAAACTTCCTCTTTCTCTTAGTTTTTTACTGTACGCTTTTTCCTTCCCGTCCCGCTTGTGCTATACCATGGGACAGAAATATTACTCCAAGGAGGGATGAGTATGGCTATCGAAGTTGTGGAACTGCACCATCACGGGATTCGGATTGGCAACACCCAAAAGGATGCGGAAAAGGCGCGGAAATTTTATGCCGATGTCCTGGGTTTGAACACAGACCCCGCTCGGCCGGACATTGCATCCATTCCTGGTTTTTGGATGTATGTGGGTGAGGGGAAAAACACCACCCAGATTCATCTGATGGGCGCCAAGGGCAAGTCGCCGATGGCCCGCTCCAGAAAGGAAGACCCGACCCTGCCCCATGTCGCGCTTGCGGTTAAGGACATTCAGGCCGCCCGGAAAGAGCTCGATAAACGCGGGATCTGGTATTGGGACATTCAGGGCCTCGTCGGTCAGAATTCGGATCAAGTGTTTGTCCGTGACCCCTTTGATAATATCATCGAGCTGCATCAGGTCGGGACGTGTACGTGTAACAAGGTTGCGCTCAAACCCGCGAGAAAACGAACCGCAGCGGCAAAACGGGCGCCCTCCAAGAAGCGGGTGACGGCAAAAAAGAGGACGACGGCGAAGAAGTCGGCTACCTCCAAGAAATAGGACAGGCGGAGTGCAAGTATGCCTGAGCCGTACACCCAACGCCTGCTCTCAGCCGATTCTCATATTGTAGAGCCAGCCGACCTGTGGCTGACCCGGATGGACAAAAGGTGGCGGGATAAAGCGCCGCGCATTGAGGCCCTGGACGAGAGCGGGGATTATATTGTCATTGACGGTCTGCGGCCGCGGCCCCTGGCGTTTGAGGGCCCGATGCAGGACCTCAAGGCCCAGGGTATGGATATCCCCGCCCCAAAGGGCTTTCGGTATGCGGATAATCGTCCTGGGAGCTGGGACCCGCATGAGCGGCTGAAAGACCAGGACATGGATGGGGTGTCCGGGGAGGTCATCTATCCTGGGGTGGGGCTGACCCTCGTGCGCGCCCCCGATGCCGAATACCTGTACGCCTGCTGCCGGGCGTATAACGACTGGCTGGCGGAATATTGCTCGGCCTATCCGGACCGGCTGAAAGGGGTGGGCATGGTGCCGTGCCGGGGTCCGATTGAATGGGCCATTGCGGAAACGGAACGCTGCGCCAAGCTGGGTCACGTCAGTGTGATGCTGCCGGCCTGGGTGGACGACCGTCCGTATAATCTGCCCGACTGGGACCCGCTGTGGGCCGTACTACAGGACATGAACCTCATTGCCAGCATTCATATTGGTGGTCGCGACCCGTTTGGCCGCTCCCACGGTCCGGGCGCCGGGGGCATCATCATCGGCATTGTGAAGTTTGAGATGAACGAGACCCTGCAGCAGATTATTTGGGGTGGCGCTCCGACCCGCTTCCCCAAACTGAAATGGGCCTTGGTCGAAAGCGGGATCGGCTGGATTGGGGCGGCGCTGGGCTTTATGGATCACTGGTGGCAGGACCATAAGGGCTGGATGGAGCCACGTCTGCCCGAGCGGCCAAGCACTTATTTCCACCGCCAGTTTTATGCCACGTTCGAGGACGATCGTGCCGGGGTGCTCACCCGTGAGCTGATGGGCGTTGAGAACCTGATGTGGGGCTCGGATTATCCCCACACCGAAGGAGTATGGCCCTTCTCACGCCAGCAGGTGGCGGATAATTTTTCGGCTATTCCAGAGGACGATACACGTAAGATCGTGCACGATAACTGCATTAGGCTGTACGGTTTTCCGGCGGAGTAAAATTGAGAGGATGAGGAGTTGGGGGTTAGGGACTAGGCTCAGGACCTATAAATGATGATTGCTGGAGTGTAGTGTGGTGAGTGTTGGATACCCAGTCTCTATTGGAACAGGAGTTCTGTCATGTCAGGCCCTCCTCTGTGGCTCACCGATGCACAATTCGCCCGCTTGCA
>JAJDZM010000042.1 GCA_022824615.1 Candidatus Binatia bacterium
TGGCGATTAAGGTCTTTATCTCATACGCCTATCAGGACAAGGAGCTGGCCGAGAATGTCAAGCATGAACTAGCGACCAGGGGACACTTGCCGGTTGACACCGTATTTTTTGACGCGCAGGACATTGCGGTCGGGGAGGATATTCGTCAGCGCCTCAGATCGGAAATCGGGGCGGCCGATGCTGTTGTCCTGGTGATGTCCAAAAATGCTGAGGCATCTCAATGGATCAACTACGAAGCAGGTCTTGCCGACGCTCTTGGCAAGAAAATTCTGGTTGTCGGAACAAAGGACGCAGGAGAAACTACCTTGCTGGCGAACTTGGCTGACTATCAGCAGATCGAGATTGAAGCATTGAGATGATAATCGCTTCCAAAATTGCCAAAAATGCACATAAAGACGGCACCAGGCTGCGCGAGGCCGCGCTGTCGCTCGGACATCTCAGCCCAGAACAATTTGACGCCTAGGTCCGACCGGCGGAGATGACCCAACCAAAAGGCCAGGCAAACGCTCCGCTCAGTCGAGAAACGGTTGACACGCTGCCACCGCCGGGGCTAATGGCTTCCAAAAGGAGGGCACGCCCATGCGATTTGGCTTTCTGTCGGAATGTGAGACACCGGAAGGGACCACCCATCACCGACGCTACTGGGAGGTCATGGACGAGGTCATCCTGGCCGAAGAGATGGGCTTTGATTTCTTCGGCACCTCAGAGCAGCACTTTCTGGTCGGCTTGGCCACGGTCTCGGCTCCCGAGGTCTTCTATCCGGCCATTGCCATGCGGACCAGTCGGATTCGACTGCGCCACATGGTTGTCATTCTGCCTTTTCCGTTCAACCATCCGATTCGCGTGGCCGAGCGACTGGCCACGCTGGATATTGTCTCAAACGGACGGGCGGAATTTGGGACGGGACGAGCCAATACCCTGGTCCAGCTTGAGGGCTTTGCCTGTCCGCTCGACGAAACGCGCGCCCGCTGGGAAGAAGCGCTCGAAGTCGTGCTGAAAGCCTTCAAGGATGACCCCTTTTCGCACGAGGGCAAGTATTTTCAGATTCCGCCCCGTTCGCTCACACCCAAGCCCGTGCAGGACCCCCACCCGCCCGTCTATATGGTTGCCCAATCCCCGGACTCGCACGAGATTGCGGCCAGCAAGGGCATCGGTGCCCTGTCGTGGGATATGTATATGGGCTGGGACTATTTTGAGAAAAGCGCGCGTTTGTATAAAGAGCAGATTCAGCAGGCCGAACCGGTAGGCGCGTTCGTGACCAACTGTCTGAGCGCAGTCACACTCAACTGCGCCTGCGCCGAGACCACGGCTCAGGCGGTCGAAGAGACCCGCGAGTCGATTCTCAATTTTGCCACACCCGTCATCGAGTCCTTTTATCCCGACCTCGGCCGTCAGGCCAAATCATACGCCTATATGCTGGAGTTGGAAAAAATCCGGGACCGCTCCCGAGACCTCGACTGGCTCCGCAACGAAACGTCCGTTCTCGTCGGCGACCCGGACGTGTTCATAGAACGCATTCAGCGCTACCAGGAGGTAGGCGCCGACGAGGTCATCATGCGCCTGGACGGGACGCACGAGCAGATCATGCGCTCGATCAAACTCATCGGCAAATACGTTATTCCCAAGTTCAAGACCCCGCGCAGCGTCATCGGCGCCAGCCCGCTGCCGGGAAGAGTGCCGTAGTCCCGGGAGAAGGAGCAAAGGTTGCGGTTTCAAAAGGCAGGCGTTCCACCATCTCCAAACGCTTGCCAGCCTCTGGAGAACTCGGTAGGCTCACTTCCGTAAGGAGAGCGGAGGGACTGCCTCATGCCCAAGAAGAATGTCACCACCCGGTTAGAGGAAAAACAATTACGCCAAGTCGGTCGCTATCTGAAAACCCGGCGTCCTGCCGAAACGGTGAGAGCGGCGTTGGACTTCGTGGCCGAGAAAGCCGCACATGAGAAAGTTGTAAAGAAGTATAGTGGGGTTGGCGAGCCGGATGCCTTCCAAGACAGTTAGCCTTGCCATTCTGGATACCTCGGTTTACATCGACAACTTCCGTACCGGCCGTTTTACTCAAAAAATTCTCGCGAGCCCGTTTCTGTTCCGAGGCAGCTCTGTTGTCATGCATGAATTACTGAGAGGGTCTCGGACCGCCACAGAACAGGCGTTTGTGCGGGACTTGGCCGCAAGTCTTCGTCTGATTACCCCGACGGCAAAGGATTGGCAGGACGGTGCGACCATCGTTGCGCGTCTTGCAGCTGAAAAAGGCTATGAAAAACGGAAAATTCAAGAACTCTCTTTTGACGTCCTTATCACGCTCGCCGCGCGCTCTATCGGAGCCGCTGTTATTACGCTGAACTGTCGCGATTTTACCGACATTCAGCGATATCGCCGGTTTCAGCTCATGTGTTGGGAATGAGCAGGTCGGCTAAGCCGACCTGCAAGCTAAGCCCTCAGGAAGAGGGAGCAAAACGCAGCACGCATCCCTATTGAGCGACGTAACCGCCATCGACCGACATGGCGTGGCCGGTCACAAACGAGGCCGCGTCCGAACTCAGCCAGACCACGGATTCGGCGATTTCCTCCGGTTTGCCCGTTCGCCCGACCGGCTCGGCCGCAACCAGGGCTTCGCCTAATTGAGGTTGATCGGCGGTGATACGCTCCACCATCGGCGTCTGAATCAGCCCAGGACAGACGGCGTTCACCCGAATGCCGGACTTGGCGTATTCCAGGGCCGCGGTTTTCGTCAATCCAACCACGCCGTGCTTGCTGGCCACATAGGCCGACATGCCGGCCACCCCGATCAAACCGGCCCCCGAGGCCGTGTTCACAATCGCCCCGCCGCCCTGCTTGAGCATATGCGGCAACTCGTATTTCATGCACAGCCACACGCCGGTCAGGTTAATATCGATCACTTTGTCAAACACGTCTTCAGGATACTCATCCGTTGAGGCGAGCCGCCCTTCGATCCCCGCATTATTATAGGCGCAGTCAATCCGACCGTAGGTGGCGACCACCGTGTTCACCATCGCTTCGACATCCGCCGCGTTTGCAACATCGACCTTAATGAAAAACGCCTCGCCACCGGCCTCTTTGACCATGCGCACTGTCTCTTCGCCGCCCTCAACCACGATATCGGCGACCGCGACCTTGGCCCCTTCACGCGCAAAGGCCAGAGCCGACGCCCGACCAATCCCCGAACCCGCGCCCGTAATGAGCGCCACTTTTCCATCCAACTGTCCTGCCATACTCTGCTCTCCTCTCTCCTTATTTCTTCAGTATCTCCGCGGGTATCACTCCGCGATATGCGTTGTTGCCGCCTCAATATCAACCGGCGCTGAGCGCGGCTGCGGTGTCCAGCTTTTGAGTTCCGGGCCGACCTCTCTGGCAAATAATTGCATACAGCGTTCCACCTGTTGGTAGGGCTGGCTTTGATAGCTAAAACAGCCGATTACCTCAAAGTCGCCAATAAGCTCACGGCGGCGTTCAAGCTTTTTCAGCAGCGTGTCAGGATTGCCCCATAAATTCGCATTCAGAAAGCCCTCAACAACCTCATCCGGGTCAAGCTGCTGCATCATCTCTGCGGTCCGCGCATAGTGTTGGTATGATTTCCCGGCTTTCGCAAAATGTTCTCCCAGCATCTCGTAATGTTCCATCACCGCCCAGTAGTAGCCGACGATATGTTTTCGGGCGACCTCTTCGGCCTGGCGGCTCTCTTCATAGCACGCCACGAAATCGCCGCAGGTCACAGGCGGAGCGTCTGCGCCATGGTGATACGCGCGATACAGCTCTCGGTACTGCCAGATAGAGTCTGCGACTTGATCCCAGGCAGCCTGGGAGAACATCATCGCGCCGAGCCCTAATCGGGCGGCCAGCTCGAATGATTCTGGCGACATACAGACCATATAGCGGCGCTCTTTGAAGCTCTGAAACGGGCGCGGGCGCACCTCAACCCGCTCTTGTCTATAATAGGGCGTGTCGGCCTCAACGACCCCGTCTTCCAATCCCCTGAGCACAATCTCAGCGGCCTGGTTAAAACGCTCACGCGCTTCGGACATATCCACCCCAAAACCACGGTATTCGCGCTGGGCAAGCCCGCGCCCAAGCCCCAGGACGGCGCGGCCGTCAGACAGGTGATCCAACAAGGCCATTTTTTCCACGACTCGCACAGGATCGTTCCAAGGTAAGATAATCACCCCAGTGGCGAGTTGGATGCGCTCTGTTTGCGCGGCGAGATAGCTCAGATATTGCATATTGTCGGGACACATCGCGTAGTCAAAGAAATGGTGCTCAACCGGCCATATAATATCAAAGCCGAATTCCTCGGCCTTGAGAGCCAGCCGCGTCTCCTGTTTGTACATCTCCCGGTCGTCGTACTGCGTGTGGTTTTGCAACACCATCGACATTCCAAGTCGCATACTCGTCCCTTTCTTCCCGCGTCATGTTCCAACAAAGTCTGCCAGGCGATAATATATAGTCATATACACAATACTTGCTACATCATTTGAGCCAGGCTGAGGAGAGACAAAATTGCGGTAGACAACCTGCTCTCACTCGTATCGCCAGGGAGCGGCTCGCCACGTCCACACTGATCCACACCAAGGAGGGACAGCTATGACAGATTTTGGCATTGTGACCATTCCCACCCATTACACGATCCAACCGGTGGAGCTTGCTCGCTGGCTGGAAGCGCACGGTTTTGAATCTCTCTTCTTTGGAGAACATACCCATATTCCGACGAGTCGCCTCAGTCCGTTCCCTGGCGGTGGAGACCTGCCAGGTTACTATAGTGAGTTTTTTGACCCCTTTATTGGCCTGACGGCCGCGGCCGCGGTGACCCAGAAGCTCAAGGTTGGCACCTCAGTCTGTCTCGTCCCAGAACACCATCCGATTACTTTGGCAAAAGCAGTCGCCTGTCTGGACCGCGTCGCCAACGGGCGCTTCGTGTTTGGCATCGGCGCCGGCTGGAACGCAGAGGAGATGGCCGACCACGGAGTCGCATTCAAAAACCGGTGGAAAATCACCAGAGAGAACATTCTTGCCATGCGAGAGATATGGACCAAGGAAGTAGCCGAGTTCCACGGCCAGTTCGTCAACTTTGATCCGATGTGGTGCTGGCCGAAACCTGTGCAAGCGGGAGGGCCGCCCGTGCTTCTGGGAGCCAGTTCCACGTGGTCACCCAGGCGCATCGTCGAGTATTGTGATGGTTGGTTTCCGGTTGATGGTCTGGTCGAAGGGCTGGAGGAGCTCACCCAGGGGCTGAATGCCATCAAAATAGAGGCAGACCGAGTTGGGCGCGCAATGGATGCCTTCGACTTGACAGTGATCACCTGGGTCTTGACGGCATATGCACAAGCGGCCCCGAATGCCCTGCAGCGATTGCACGAACTGATTGCGCTCGGTTTTACCCGGATTGTTTTTTTGATTGAGCCAGCCACCCCTGAGGTCCAGTGGCCCATCTTGGAAAAGGGAGCGGAACTCATCCGGCACTTTCGGTAGAGACGGAGCGAACTACTGCGCCACATAGCCCCCGTCTACGGTCATGGCATGTCCGGTGACAAACGAGGCCGCGGCCGAGCACAGCCAGACCGTGGCTTCCGCCACTTCCTCGGGCCGACCGATACGCCCAATGGGTTCCACGGCAACAAACCGTTCCTCAAGCTCGGGCATGCGGTCTAAACTGCGCTGGACCATAGGCGTCCGAATCACCCCTGGACAGACGGCATTGACCCGAATACCAGACTTTGCATATTCCAAGGCCGCGGTTTTTGTGAGTCCGACAATGCCGTGTTTACTGGCGCCATAGCCAGCCGACCGACTGCCGACCAATCCAGCGATTGAGGCCGTGTTGACGATAGCCCCCCCGCCCTGTTTGAGCATCCGCGGGATCTGGTATTTCATGCCCAACCACACCCCTTTGAGATTAATATTGATAGTCCGGTTCCACGCCTCTTCCGTCCAGTCTGCGGTCGGTGTCAGAACCATACCCTCAATACCAGCGTTATTGTGGGCGTAGTCGAGCCGGCCATACGCAGCAACGCTTGCCTGTACGAGGGCTTCGACTTCGGACGCCCGGGAGACATCGGTTTTCACAAAAAGCGCTCTCCCACCTGCGGACTCGACTAAGCGGACGGTTTCCGCTCCGCCAGCCGCATCGACATCCGCAACTACAACCGTCGCCCCTTCACGCGCAAATACCAAAGCCGACGCCCGCCCAATCCCCGAGCCCGCGCCCGTGATGAGCGCGACTTTTCCATCCAACTGCCCCATACTGTACCCTCCTGTCCTTCTGAGTCTGTCTCATTTCTCCGGTCCGTAGTGTTCGACCAGATAGTCAATAATAACCGTTTGCTCTGGCGGTGTAATCCAGCCCGCGCCAAACTCCTCAACCATGTCCTCCATGACCCACTCCCAGGTCGCACGGTTGAGCCGCTGCGCCTGGACGAGCTGAAAGCTGTGGCAGGCCGAGCAGTATTCTCGGGTCAGCACGTCCGGGCCGGGGTTTGCTTCATCGATCACCGGCTTCTGAACTGCCGGTACTGTTTCCGATGGTTGATTATTTCCCTCTCCAGCGGCCAATCCCCACACCAGAGCCAGCGCGCTGCCGCTTATCACAAGGCTGGTCGCACTCCTGGGTCGCATGCTCAGGTCGTGCCCATCACCGGCAGCCGGTGGATGACGTTCCCGAGATAGCCCTTTGGGTTCCAGGGTTGACGAAAGGGCTGGGCATTCCCTTTATCATCAAAGGCACGCGCCCAGATTTCGTAATACCCTTTCCTGTCCAGGACGAGGTCGCATTCCCAGTGTGCCCAGGCATAGGTATTGGCGGGTTGGGTGAGCCTGGTCTTTTCCCAGTGAATACCGAAGTCCGTAGACACCAAGACTTCCTTGACCGTCCCCTCGCCGGCCCAGGCATGGCCCCGCACGGCTATCTGCTGTCCGGCCTGAAATTGGGCGGTGGCCTGAGGCGCGGTTATCAAAGATTTGATACGCCAGGCCGTGGCAATGACCATATCTTCCTTCGGCGGCCTGGAACCGGGCTCAACCGGATAGGCCGGTACGCGGTAGGAGTAGCCCGTCATCTTTTGTGAGTCGTGCATCTGGTCACGCACCACAATACGGTTCAGCCATTTTTGAGAGCAACTTCCAATCCAGCCCGGTACAACGAGCCGGACGGGATAGCCGTTGAGCGCCGGCAGCGCCGTTCCATTCATCTGATAGGCAATCAGCGTATGCTCGTCCATGGCCTTCTCTATGGGGATGCCGCGTGAGAACGGTTGGGCTGCTCCCAGGGGCTGGTCCTCGCCGTAATGAGCCGTATATACCGCGCTTGATTTGAGGCCCGCCTTTTTCAGGACATCCCGCAGCCGGACTCCGGTCCATTGGCTGCACGCCACCGCTCCGCGCGTCCATTGGTTCCCCCGGACCTGAGGCTCAAACAGCGCCCGACCATTACCACCGCATTCAATCACAACCTGCTGCGTGACCGGGGGGAACTGCTGCAATGCGTCCAGACTCAGCGCAAGCGGTCTGGTCACTTCGCCCTCAACAACAAGCGTCCATCCCTGGGGGTCTGTGTTCTTCGCTCGGGCCGGAACCGAGCCATTATTCCGGACGAAATGGCGGGCCGAGGGGGTGATATGATCGTCGAGCAGGTGGGGCGCAAACTCACCGTTAATGGGTTGATTCGCAAGAACCGTCATATCGGGTTTTGTCCTCAGCAGGGCTTCCTCATCGGCCCAGGCTACCGGCAATAGTCCGCGTCCGACTAACCCCTTGAGCGCGGCATCCGCACCCGCTCCGCAGGCCGCCAGAAACGCAAGCCACACGCCACTGCGCCCCATATGTGTCAGGAATTGGCGCCGGGAGAATGTCTGCATGTCCTCCTCCTAAAAAATCCTAGTGTTCATCCGTCAATTCAGAGCAAAATATCCCAGGTCTCAAGCCTGAGCAAATCAGAAGGTAAACGGGATAGGCCAGACTCCTCCGCAGTGTTAGATTGGCACCGGTCTTTTTACTGCTGACCGTTTATACCAGAAGGAGGTTCATACATGAGTCGTTCAGCCGTACCGGAAGCCTGGATACGCATCCCCACACAGGAAGAATATCTGGCAAAAAGGCCCCCAGGAGCAAAAGGTGTATACGAATTCGGCTCTATACCGGCCATGGGTCGCTTAATTGCCGCCCATGCCAGTATCGGACAGGCGTTCGGGAACCTGTTCATGCAGATTATGTTCGCGCCCGGCCATCTGAGTCGGGCGGAACGGGAAATGGTCGCCGGCGTTGCCGCGGCGGCCCAGGATTGCCACTATTGAACGCAGTCTCACGCAGAGTTTCTGCGTGTCGAAGACGGCGACCCCGCACTTGTGGAAGCTATCAAAACGCAAAGTTGGAACACGCTGACCGGTCTGTCCGAACGAGAGCGGGCCTTGTGTACGCTGGCCGAAAAGCTCAGTGCGACACCCACGCGCATGACCGCCGACGACTGGCAACCGCTCCGAGACCTTGGCTTTGACGATACCGCCTGCCTCGAAGTCGCGCACATCGTCGGCATCTTTAACCATCTGACGCGTCTGGCCGATGGGTTCGGCCTTCAGTTGGACGCCAGCACACAAAGAGCTTCCGAGACCGGGGAGGCCTTAGGCACGCCCGAACAGGCGGCTGGGCGGGCGGCTTGAGAAGTACCATCAAACGACAACACTCGAGCGGCACCACCGCTCAACAACAACTTCAACTCGGAGGTGCGGCTGGCTGATAGTGTGTGTCGGTTTCCGCGGCAGCTTCGGCACTGCCGCCGGAAGCTCCTCCACCCGCGCTTGCGACTTTTTCGCTGTGCTCCCCGTTTGCCGTATTTCCTGCGGTAGCACCAACAATCCGGAAATTGTGCGAGGCGATGGTTGAGTTGATTTCAATAGTGTGATCGTCGATTATACCCCAGTCACTGTACTGATCATCATTGCAATACACCTGTACAGCCTTCGGGTCTGGGAGTTGCGTCACCTTCCAACGTGTCGCTTCCCCACGGCGCGCTGCAGTGGCTGCGTAGGTTGAGACGTGCAACGTCCCATCGGTGACCTCATTACGAGCCTCACAAATACCCAGATTCGGAAAGTCGACCCCTTCTACTGTGGGCAACGCAAACTGGGCGTCATGTTTTCCTTTATACACATTCGTCCACGCCCCAGGCCCGCCGATCTCACTCAAGATCAGTAAGCCGTTCAGCTGACCACGTGGATGGGGTTCATCCAACCCAAACGTCCAGGCGAAGCGATCCTCGTCGGCGGCAAAGAAATCCGGCCCGTATTCTTTTTCCGCCACGGCTTTGAGACGCTTCTCGGTGGTCACGTCTCCAACCTCGCGCGCCAGCATTAACGTCATGGTCAGCCAGCGTGGATCGTCAAATGCCTGCACCAGAGACTTTTTGGTGTCGTTCCAGCCAAGGTCCCGCACCCCGGCCTCATACAGCGCTAAACCAAACTCCGGAGCCTGCGGATATAAATAGAATAACGGGGCGAGCATCGACAAACCGCTTAAACCAGTCGGCGGCGCGTAAGCGAATTCTTCGAGCGGATCATAATAAAACGCAAACGACGCAATATCGCCACGCGCGTTGCGGGTGGTGAAGTGTTTCTTCGCAAACTCAATCCAGCGCTCATAGACCCAATGCGTCTTGCCGCCAAAGATCTTGTCATGCAACTGAAGGCTCAAACCTGCCGCACTCAGACAGTATGGCCAAATTTTCGTGTTTTCGCACTGTGGCCCCTGCGGGCGTTCCGACCACTGGTCTTCCAGAAACTCGGAGATACCAGGCTGAGTCCATTGGAACAGACGATCGTTATATCCCGTGACCCGGAACGGCTTTTCCCATTTATTGTCACCCGAAACGTAGGAGTAGGTGCCGAGTAATAAATTAAAAAATCCACGAAAAAAGAGATTCCCATCCGCACCTATCGGGTCGGGCTGAAGACCCCAGGGCTCGACCCCGTTAGCAGTCCAGCCCGGCGGATCATAGCGCCCGCGCATATGCTCAGGCATAAAGACCAGCCATTCCGGCGGGTAGGTGTCCTGATGCGGGTCGTGGCCGATGTAGGTCAGCCAGTCGACGGCACCCCAATAGGTGACATAGCGACCCACCAACTCATCGGCGATACGCGTATAGACCTCGCGCCACGCCGGGGTCTGGTCGGCCATGAGCGGCAGGGCGTATGACGTTTCGGACAGATCGAATCGAGGAAACGCACACATCGGCGGGGTGGTCATTCGATCCCACCAGGGGAGGGGCTCACCACTGCTGCTCCAGTCGTCTTGGGTGGTAGCCTTGTCCCAAATGAACCGCAGCCAGCCTCGCGCACGCGGATTGAGACCTTGCTCACTATTCATGGGTTTCCTCCATTGCCGAGGCGGGCACGTCAAGAACCGGTTGAAAATTCTTGCTCTTACCCGGAACCGGAGCCCCCTCTCCGACTTGCCACATCATCAGTTTTTCGCGTTGAGCAACGGCCGCAGCCCACGTCGGGTCGAGGGCTTCGGCCACAGGTTCCCGGGTGATGCGGTCGGAAGCTTTCCCCTGGAGATTCGGCTTGACATAGGCATCCGGCATGACGTGCGACGGCTGGACGAAACCTGGGACAAAGGCCATGACCATTTCATAAAACCACAGTATGCTCGTCGGATCACCTTTAAGTTCAATTTCCTTTAACGCGAGCCCATGCACGACTTGCGCCAGGCCATCCGGAGCCAGAAAAATTCGCGCCCCCTCTGTCGCAGTTTGGAACAGGAGCGTGCAGTGCGCGTCCGGCTCCAATCCGGCGTGCGAAGAAACACGCCGGTTGCGGAAGACGTAGCTCCGAGACACACCGTCTCTGGAGCCAATAGCAACGCTCATGTCTCGCGTCAGTTGTTTGCGTAAACGTGCGCTGGTCCGACTTGCGACGGCGAGTAGCACACCAACGACCCGGAGTACAAAACGAAAAAGCATTGCCTGCCTCCAGCCGGGCTTCTCCCCCTTGAAAGGAGGGATGCCTATTATGTCGATTGCTCCCTCCAGGTCGTCCGTCCGTAGGCCCTTCGACTCCACTCCGCTACGCTCAGGGTGAACGGGAAAGCCTCCGTTCGTCCTGAGCGTAGCCCCGGAGGGGCGAAGTCGAAGGACACGCTGGGCTCCCGGCCACTATCTTGCATCACCCTTCCAAGGAGGGGGCGGCATACCCCCAAACTCAACGAGAGACCTACGCCACTACTCCCATCTGTCGTAGCAGAGGAACGATCTCCTGACCAAACCGTACGGTGTCATCATAATAGTGCAGAAACTCGATCAGTACACCATCCATACCCAATTCATACAAACGGGCCAGTTGTTCGGCAACCTGCTCCGCGGTCCCGACCACCGGCAGCGCCCCGGCCCCCAAGGCCAGCATCTTGAGGCTGAAGCCGGTCATGGACTCGCTGCCGATGCTCAGGCCGCTGGCCCAGTTCCGGGCGGCCACCATATCCGTCTGATCCATGATCCGTTGCACTTCGGCCTGGGCCTCCTGCTCGGTTTCGCGCCACAGCACAAACGGCATCCCCGCACAGCGGACCTGTCGGCCATAGCCCTGCGCCCGTTGCTTGAAGTCATCCGCCATGGCGGGTGTCGCTTCGGCCGAAGGCGGGGCGATAAAGGCCCAGTCGCACAGGCGGGCCACCAGATCACGCGCCGCGTCGGACGTGCCGGCGTTCACAATCGGCGGGTGGGGTTGCTGCATAGGCTGGGGCATCACATAGCCGTCGGTGATTTGGTACCAGGGGGAAACATGCGTAAAAGAGCCCGGCTCCTGAGTCCACAGTCCTTTGAGGATTTCAATAAAGGCCGCGGTTCGTTGGTAGCGTTCTTCATGCGGCAGCAGTTCAATGCCCATCATGCCGAACTCGGTGGCGCTCCAGCCGCTGACGATGTTGATGCCCCAGCGGCCCTGGCCGATATGATCCAGCGTCCCGCCCATCTTGGCCGCCACGAGCGGATGAAACACCGGCACGTGAACGGTTGAGTACACCCGAATGGTTTGCGTGGCCGCCAGAATGGCGGCGGCCCAAGTCATGGTTTCGAGCGAAGTCCCCAGATAATTGGTCTCGCCACCAAACCCGCGCCAGCGGCTGACCGGAAACAGAAAGTCAAAGCCCGCGGCCTCGGCCGCCTGAGCGATATTCTTATTGGACTCATACGTCCAGTCGTCGGGCTCGGGTTTATAGCTACTGATGCAGTAGGCATGACTGCAATTGGGCATGAAGATGCCGAGTTGAAACGGCTCACGTTCGGATTCCGGCACGCGAGGTCTCCTTTAGTCAACGGAAATGTCGAATGGCGCTGTGCTAATCCGACCTACTTCTCTTCCTGAACCTGCTTAAAATTCCCTTGAGTGAATTTATACAAGTGAATTTTATTTAAATGTGGGAACTGCTTTAGTTGTTTCCACGCCGACGAGCGGGATTCATTGCCCAACTTCCCAGGAGAGGGCCAGAACCCAAAGTATAACGTGTCTTCGTCTTCTTTGTTCAGAAATTGCTGGGCATATGCGAGTCGCGTCTTGATGTATTTCTCAACTCCTTTACGAGTCTTTTGGTTAAGTCCGTTTAGATAGAGTTTATAAGAAGCCTTTACGTGGACTAACTTCGCAAAGTCCTCATTGAATGCCTGTTTATCTGTCCCACTTTCTGATTCCATTGCAAAGATGATCCTACGTATAAACTCTTTTCTCTTTTTTCCTGCCGTTATACAGGAATCAACCAGCCATTCTCCAGCCTTTTTTTTATCCTTACCGTCTACTACTTTAATGACATTGAGGTCATACTTTTCATCGAATATTCTATTATGAATATTTTTACTTACTTCCTCTACAAATTTCGCCGATAACAGCCTATTCTCCCGGCCTTGCTTTCCGCCAGCAAATCCGGGCTTCCCGACCTTGCTTCGAGCTGTACAGTATCCTTCATCCACACACTCCAGCAGGAGTGTGTCGTTCAGATTGCGCATTCTATATCCTTCTTTGGCTTAAACCTCTCATTATTCACTGTCTTCCTGTTGGATGACGTTAAGATTCCTAAATCACGCCTTGCTCTCTTAACTCCTCAAGCGCGTCGGCGTCGAGTTCGAGCAGCCCGCCGTAGACCTCTTCATTATGCTGGCCGACCTCCGGGCAGGGTTGGTCAAACCCGAAAGACTTGCCGACAAACTTGATCGGCATACCAAACCCCTTCACGCCCGACAGCGCACCATGTCGGGGATGCGGCACGTCAACGACCATATCGCGTTCGATCAGATGGGCATCCTCGACCAACTCGGCCGGACTGAGGACCGGGCCGGCCGGCACTTCGCTCTGCTGAAGATGCGTCACCGCTTCCTCGACCGTGTGCTGTCCAATCCAGGCTTGGACTACCGCGTCGACATCGTCACGGTACTTCATGCGCTGCTGGAGATTGGCGAATCTGGGATCGTCGAGCAGGTCTTCGCGATTCAGGGCTCCGAGCAGACTCTTCCAGTTCTGGGCCGAGACCGCACAGATGGACACATAGCCGTCCTTGGCATGATAGACGTTGAACGGCACCCCGCCCGGATGCGTATTCCCCCGGCGTTCGGGAGTCAGGCCCGCAGCCATATGCTCGATCAGGTCCGGCAGCAGGAAGAACGTGCCATCCTGCATGGAGGTATCGACCCACTCGCCGCTGCCCGTTTTCTCGCGCAACTGCAAGGCGGACAGAATCCCGATCAGGGCAAACAGCGGAGCCGAGGTATCGCTGATCGCGGCCCCGCAGCGCGCCGGAGGATGGTCCGCAAAGCCGGTCACGCTATTGATACCGCTGGCGGCCTGAATGATCGGATCATACGCCCGCCAGTCGCGGCGTGGCCCGTGTTGGCCAAAGCCTGAAATCGAGCACAGAATAATGCGCGGGTTACAGGCGCGCAGGGTCTCATAGCCGAGCCCCATCTTGTCGATTGTTCCCGGTGAAAAATTCTCCACCACCACGTCCGCCTTTTTCACGAGCTGTTTGAACAGGGCCGTGCCCTGCGGGTCGCGCAGATTGAGAGTGATACTCTTCTTATTGCGCGCCCGGTGGAGCACCATCAGCCCGATGTCGTCCTCCGTTTGCCGGGACATACTCGCACCCTGCGGCCCGGCAAACGGCGCGCGGTTGCGGTGGGCTTCGCCGCCCTGGGGTGGCTCGATTTTAATGACATTGGCCCCCAGCCCGCCGAGCAGCAGAGTGCAGTACGGGCCGGCCAGAAAACGGGTGAGATCCAGGACAACCAGACCTTCGAGTGGTTTCACATTTCCCTCCGTATACGAACAATAGCGGCTCCCTCTCCCCTGGAGGGAGAGGGCTGGGGTGAGGGGGCATAGGCAAACTGCGACACGACCCAGCCGGTGTATCTGAATATCCAGGGAAAGAGAAGCGCTCGGCCCAACTTGACGGCCGGCCTGACCGGCCATAGCATTCCCGACCGAACGTAATGGGAACCCGATTGTATCCAAGGAGGACAGCATGAAATTTGGCATTTCCGTTTCAACAAAAATTGACGACTGGCAACTCGTCAAATACGCCGAGGACTGCGGCTTTGATATGGCCTGGATACCCGACTCCCAGATGATCTGGTCGGACTGCTATGCCACCATGGCCCTGGCGGCTCAGAACACGTCGCGCATTGAGATCGGAACCGGTGTGGCGATTCCCGGCACC
This sequence comes from Candidatus Binatia bacterium, assembly GCA_022824615.1. Taxonomy (GTDB): domain Bacteria; phylum Desulfobacterota; class Binatia; order Bin18; family Bin18; genus Bin18. The sequence continues at coordinate 14,695 of JAJDZM010000042.1, forward strand.
CGTATTGCCCCGGTCACAGCCCATTCGATCGCGTCCATCAATCAACTTGCGCCGGGCCGCGTGTTCCTCGGCATTGGCACCGGCCATACCGCCATGCGCGTCATGGGCATGCAGCCGATGAAGATTCGCGACTTTCGCGAATACCTGCGCGTCGTCCGCGCGCTACTGGGCGGAGGAGAAGTCGAGTATACTTATGGCGAGACCACCCGGACGATTCGCTTCCTGCACCAGGACCTGCGTTTCGTCAATCTGGAAAACCCGGTGCCCATCTATGTCGCGGCCAATGGCCCACGAGCCTTACGCACGGCGGGCGAGTATGGCGACGGCCTGGTGTCGGTCTTCAACGAGCGCGCAGACGTCGTCTCCCACCATCTGTCTTTGGTGAAAGAAGGCGCGGAGCGGGCCGGTCGGACGTTTTCTGATGACTTCTTCGTGGCCGCGTTTACGTCGGCGGTCGTCCTTAAGCCGGGCGAGCCCCTAACCTCAGATCGGGTGATTGACGAATGCGGCTCCTACGTTACGGCCATTATTCACTTTGTGTGGGAGATCTACCAGCAAACGAAGGATGAGAGCGTCGTGCCTGAAGCCTATAAGGGCATCTGGGACGAGTATTGCGCCTCAGTCGAGAAAATGGAGACGCCACGCGACAAGCGCTACCTCCAAATCCACAACGGGCACTGCACCTTCCTCGTGCCCGAGGAACGTCGCTTTGTCACCCCCGAGACGATCAAGGGCACCTGCCTGGTGGGCGAGCCCGACGAGATCATCCACGAACTCCGGGAGTCAGAAAAAGCCGGACTCCAGGAAGTCACCCTGCTACCGGCTATGGACCAGGCGCGGAACGTGTTCAAAGATTTCGCAGAGCAGGTGATTGAGCGCTATTAGGCAGGAAGGGCGGTTCACGAACCGCCCCGACAAGAGAAGACGAGCACCGCCCCTACGGTCGGACCTCGTAATAGGCGCTGATCGGATTATCGAAATCGTGGCGCTTGAAGCGGCTGAAGCCGGCGGAGCCCACCATCTTGCGGGCAACCGGTTCGGTAAATCCCGGGGTGCCCAAGCCCTCAGCCCGGCTCTGCGGTGGACATGTGGAAGGATGAGCTATGATCCTGGGATATGCTGGGAGCACAAAAAGAGTCAACTATCGGGCGCCGCTTTTACTGCTTGTTCAGTAGGGCCTTTGGTTGATGTAGACGGTAGGGTTGGAGACGCTGTTTGTGGTGATGGTTGATCAGGAATTTTATTGTAAATGAGCACTCCAAACGTTAGGAGAACCGCAATAATAATGGCGACCCCACTCCAGAAGGCTTGCCCTCCAACCTTGTCACGTACATCTGACCGTAAATCTTGAATATCTTGTTTAAGGTGATTGGTTCTTTCTTCGATTCGCCCAAAACCTTGGCGTAACTCAAAGATGCCTTGAAGCACAAACGAGTGCTGGTCCGCTGGATGTTGGCCTTGTGGCTCGGTCACATCTGCCGGTGTTCCAAAGTCCGGTTGAGTTGGGTGGGGCTGACCGTCTGCCATCTATCCTTCCTTTCGGTCGAACCACTCCCAAAGCGCACGATTGTGGAATCCCCACCAAGCATCAACTCGAAGCACGATATGTCTCGGCGCATTACCATTTTCATCACGCGGGAATAATGTTTCGCTTATCTGTCGTGATGAATCATTCGTCTGTATGGCCCACGTATAAGAGTCTATCTGGTGAAACACTCTGTAATGGGACGAAAGCCCTTGCTCCTCTAATGAGGTCTTATCTTCTAAAACTAGAACGTATTTAGGCACGGTGTTCCTATAGGGCTTTGTATCAGAAATACAAGACTACCGTTATCTACTCTACCTTTGTAATCGCCCAGAATGCGAATTGCTATATAAGTAGTAGGGGTGGTTCGTGAACCACCCCTACACAGGAAGACGGGCAGACTCCTACGGTCGGACCTCGTAATAGGCGTTGATCGGATTATCAAAATCGTGGCGCTTGAAGCGGCTGAAGCCGGCGGAGCCCACCATCTTGCGGGCAACCGGTTCGGTAAACCCCAGGGTGCCTAAGCCCTCGCCGTCCGGCGTGGACATGGCGGAAGACATGCAGCACATGACCGAAAAACCGTACATCATGGGCGCGAGCGGGTTCTGCTCCAGATTTTCTTCAAACGTCGGCATGCTATGAATGTCCGCGATCAACCAGGTGCCGTCCGGTTTGAGGGCATTATATATCGCCTGGATGACAGGCCTGGGATTGGCCATGTCGTGCAGACAATCAAAAGTGGTAATGAAGTCAAAGCTCTTATCGTCGGGAATCGCGTCACCGTTCGCATCGTGAAAAGCGACATTCTGCACGCCGGCTTTGGCCTTGTTCTCCTCGGCCCGGGCCAGGGCATATTCCGAGATATCGTAGCCGTGGCACTCGGCCTGAGGAAAGGCCTCGGCAACCTTGATCAGCGCCACCCCGCCTCCACAGCCGACATCGGCCACTTTTGCCCCGGCTTCCAGTTTGGACGCCACCCCGTCCAGGGCGGGAAGCGCCTTGGGAACGAGATGAGCCTGGAACCACGGGGCCAGAAAACGCTCAACCCCACGCGCGCCCTCTGGTCCGAAGGCATCGTAGGGCAAGCCCAGGCCGGTCTTGAACGACTCCGGGAGTCGTTCTATGACCCCCATCTGTTGCGGCAGCGAACAGAACCCGCCGGCCATGAAGGCCGGGCTGTTTTCATTCGACAAGACCATGGCCGCTTCGGCGGATAACTCAAACTGGCGATTGCCCTTATACTCGAGCAGGCCGGCGGCCGCCTGGCCTTCGAGCCATTCTCGCAACCAGCGCTCGTGCAGACCGGTTTTCTGTGCCAGCTCATCGCTCGTCATCGGACCGGCGCCATCCAGGGTCTGGTAGAGACCCATCTTGTCACCCAGATAAATCATCCCGGAAATCACAGCCCCGCCAAGAAAGCCCATGGTGTGCTCGGCCATCTTCTGGACCTTTTCACGATCAATCTGAGTCTTATATGCTGTGTCTGCCATGCGGCGTCCTCCATTCTGTTTTTACGTTGCTTTTGCTCAAAAGAGTAAACGTGTCCAGCACGTGCATGTTTATTGGAGGACACGTTCACTCTTTACCACGGTTTGAACTCGACGCTGAACCCCTCTCGCTCCTGATTGCGCTGGTCGGCCAGCGACCCGCGCGCGCCCGTATACGTTCCCAACGGATAGTAGAGATAGCCCTGGATATTGGCCCCCGGTCCAATGGAACGATCTATCAGCGACGGCGCGGGAAAAGCGGTCTCACCCTCGCCGATGGGTTTGACCCGTTTCCCGGAAGCGTCCACGAGCATGATCCACTGGGTTTCGAGCAGATACGTCTGCTGGGTCGGATTGGAGATGTTGACCTTGATCGGCAGTACGGACAGCTCCCTGGTCCCAAAGACCACCTGGTTATCGACCAGATTGAGCGGGCGCAGCGCCACATACAAACGATCCTGATCGGCCGGATTTTTCGCTACCCGCTCTTCCAGCTTGTTAAAGGCGGTGAAAAACCCGAGTTGGAAGTCGGTCAGGGCCTGATAGAAGTCCACATTGTCCAGAACCGGGCTATCCTCGCTGGTCTCCATCTCCACCCGGTTGCGTTCGATATAGCAGGTAATGGTGACGGAGGTCGGCTCCGCCCCTTCTTTTTCGCCGGTAATCCGGCCGGCCTTCAGCAGGGTGGCCGGAGTATAGGTGGTGATGGTAAACCCGCTGCTCTCTACGGCCTGATGCATCACCATATTGGCCTGCTCACACGGGGTGACATCCGAGCGGGTGGCGATACGGACACCGTTCGAGCCGCAGGCAATAGTGACGGACACATTCTCCTCTCCGCCCCAGCGGCCCATCTGTTTCGCCTCGATCTTGCCCTCTGCGGCGTCCGTAGCCGGCGTGAAAGACGTCACCTCATAGCCCAAACGCTCAACCGCCCGAACCGAGAAGCGGCTTGCGTCTTCGCAGCTCATGTCCGGGTCTATCACATCGTACTCGTCCGTGGGCTCAAGCGGGGCCATTTCAGCGGCCATCTGCACGGCCTCGGTCTCTTTCGGCTCGGGCGGCGGTGAGGCCACTTCCGGCTGTTCGCCGGACGTACAGCCCAGCGCCATGATCCCAGCCAGACTCAGACCAATAAAGAAACTGCCCTTCAATGTGGGCGTATGCATGCAGCCCTCCTCATTTGGAGTGTGGACCATACCAAACCCACAACGATCGGACCAGAGGAGACCGCCGGCCAGCCCCGGTAACGTCGGGAGGCGCTGTCGAGAACTGCGGCCTGGTGTTACCCTGAACGCAAGGAGGACGTATGGAAGAAACATTCAAAAACAAGGTCGCTCTCGTGACCGGTGGGAGCTCAGGCATCGGGCGTGCCACAGCGCTCGCGTTTGCGCAACGTGGGGCCAGAGTCGTTGTGGCGGATGTGAGTATTGAGGGCGGCGAGGAAACCGTCAGCCTGATTCACAGCACCGGCGGGGAGGCCGTCTTCATTCACACCGATGTGGCCCAGGCATGTGAGATCGAACACCTCATCAGCAAAACGGTCGAGACCTACGGCCAACTCGACTGCGCGTTCAACAATGCCGGTGTTGCCGGTGATTTGTCCCTGACCGCAGACTGTTCTGAAGAGCACTGGAATCGGGTCATGAGCATCAATCTGCGGGGTGTGTGGCTATGCATGAAGCACGAGCTTTCACAGATGCTCGCACAGGGCAGCAGCGCGATTGTCAACACGGCCTCGGTGCTCGGTCTGGTCGGTATTATCGGCCAGACGGCCTATGTTGCCGCCAAGCACGGTGTGGTCGGGCTGACCAAGACAGCGGCCCTGGAATACGCCAAGTCCGGTATTCGGGTGAATGCCGTCTGCCCGGGCGTGATTCAAACGCCGATGGTTGAAGGCGTCATCAACGCCCAACCCGAGTTGACCGAAGGACTCCTGGCCCTGGAGCCGGTTGGCCGGCTTGGAAAGCCGGAAGAAATTGCACAGACCGTGCTGTGGCTGTGTTCAGACGCCGCGTCGTTTGTGACCGGTCATAGCATGGCCGCGGATGGCGGCTATACGGCGCAGTAAGGGCGACAGTCATTGAGATGCGCTGCTTGCCGAAGGGAAGATCGTCCGAAGCCCTAGGCTCAGGACCTATAAATGATGATTGCTGGAGTGTAGTGTGGTGAGTGTTGGATACCCAGTCTCTATTGGAACAGGAGTTCTGTCATGTCAGGCCCTCCTCTGTGGCTCACCGATGCACAATTCGCCCGCTTGCA
>JAJDZM010000115.1 GCA_022824615.1 Candidatus Binatia bacterium
AATATGGAGCTGGCCATCGTGCGCGACGGGGACCACTATATGCTCAACGGGCGCAAGTGGTGGATCACAGGAGTGCTAAGCGAGCGCTGCAAGGTCATGCTGGTTATGGGCAAGTCGAATCCCGAGGCTGACCGCCACTCCCAGCACTCAACCATCCTGGTCCCGGTTGACACGCCGGGCTTTCGGATTGTCCGGCCACTCAGGGCCTTTGGCAGCTATCACTCTCCCGGCGGGGAAGGCGAGCTGGTATTTGAGGATGTCCGAGTCCCCAAGGAGAATCTCATTCTGGGCGAAGGGCGCGGATTCGAGATTGCCCAGGGCCGGCTCGGGCCGGGCCGCTTTCAGTACGCCATGATGTTTGTTGGCATGGCCCAGCGCTGTCTCGATCTCATGTGCCAGCGGGTAGGCGAGCGGGTGGCGTTTGGCGAGACCCTCATCAAGAAGACCAGCATCCAGCATGAGATCGCCCGCTCCCGGTGTGACATTGAACAGTGCCGGCTGCTGGTGCTGGCGGCGGCCGACAAGATGGACCGCGAAGGCTCGAAGGGCGCGCGCGATTTCATTTCCATGGTCAAAATTGTTGCCCCCCAGATGTGCCAGACCGTGGCCGACCGGGCCATTCAGGCGTTTGGCGGCAAGGGCGTCAGTCAGGACACACCGATGCAGCATGTGTTTTTGACCAGCCGCTTCTGCCGCATCGCCGACGGGCCGGACGAAGTCCATATGTCACAACTCGGCCGCTGGACCCAGCGCGATGCCAGGGGAGTGCGCTAGGTGGACCGGGCCGGGTCGAATCGACCGTTTATCGCCGGGATGGTCCTGACCTGCCCGGAGCCGACCTGCGGCTACGCGCTGTACGAAATTACACGCTGGGCCCTCACCCAGGATTTGCTGGAGGATAACCAGCACTATATGAAGCCGCTCCACGCGGCGATTCGCCCGCGCTCGGTGTGGTCTTCACTCAAATGCGGGTTTTGCGGCACCTCGCTGTACGACTATAAGCGGCGCGCCCTGCATACCTTTGAGCTGGGCTGGTGGTAGGCTATACCCTAGCCCCTAGCCTTCCGGACCCGCTTCGTTGGCGACGGCGAGCAACACATCGGCGTGGCAGTCGTCGTCCAACGGGCACCAACAGGCCAGGTTCTTGCCTTTCAAGTGGTGCTGAATGGTCTCTACCGAGGGCGGAGGCGGAAGCGCGTCGCCGCCCTTAAAAAGCGCCGCCAGCCCTGGGACCAATTGGTCATTCAGCCACAGCTTGTACACCGCAACCAGCAAGCCCCGGTCAACGGCCATGTCGGGGTTTTCCTTGAGCCGAAAGAACGGGTTGCCCCACTTGCCGGGCCGTCCGACATAGACGGCGTTTTTCGGCATCTTCCAGTCCTTGGTGCGTTTGCGCTGAATTCGCTTTGGGTGTCTTTTACGTGCCATGCATTCAGCATAAGGCGGTCCGGGGTTCAGAGCAAGCGTTGACAGCCGCTCGACAAGGCCGCCCTGAACGCAGTACGCTATGGGCATTCGTGTATCGCTCATGAGGATACGGTTATGCCCAAGCAAATCCATCTCGCCTGCTTCGCCCTCTTTACCCCGGCTCCGCATATGCCGCTGTCGTGGATCTATCCGCGCGAGAAGATTCGTCACAAATGGTATGAGGGCGAGTACTGGGAATCCGTGGTCCGTACCCTGGAGCGCGGCAAGTTCGACATGCTGTTTTTCGCGGACAGCCTGGCGGGGGGCACGCAGCCCGATCAGGTGCGCTACGCCATCCAATTCCCCAGCCATGACCCGGTCTCCCTGATAACCTATCTCTCGGCAGTCGCCAAAAAACTCGGCTTTGCCGTCACCATGTCTACGACCTTTTACCCGCCGTTTCTGCTGGCCCGGACCTTATCGACCCTCGATCATCTCACCAAGGGCCGGATCGGCTGGAATATCGTGTCCTCGACCTCAACGGCCGAGGCCAGAAACTTCGGGCTGGAGAGCCTGCCAGCGCATGACGACCGCTATGAGCGCGCCGACGAATATATGCAGGTATGCTACGGCCTGTGGAACAGTTGGGACTCGGATGCCGTGCAAATGGACATGGAGCACAAGGTCTTTGCCGACCCGTCAAAAGTCCACCGCGTCGACTTTCAGGGGCAGTGGTATCGGGTCCAGGGGCCGTTTACGGTCATCCCCTCTGCCCGCCGCCGGCCGTTTCTGTTTCAGGCCGGCCAGTCGGACCGGGGTCGGGCCTTTGCCGCCCAGCACGCCGAGGGCATCTTCAGCGCCGCTCGCGGCGTCAAGCAGATGCGCGCGTTCTGCGAGGATATTGCCGGGCGGGCGGAACGCCTGGGCCGCAATCCGGACGACATCCCCATCATGTGGGCCGGCCAGCCGCTGGTGGCCGAGAGCGCGTCCGAGGCGCGCGAACGCTGGGCCGCCATTCGCGCCCGGATTCCGCTCGAAGCGTCCTTGGCCCAGATGTCGATGCACTTCAATCTCGACCTGTCTCGGTTTGATATTGACGTGCCGGTCCAGGACTTGGACGTGCCCGGCACCAGGGGCCTGTTCGAGATGTATCAGAAATACGACGTGAACATCACGCTGCGTGATATCGCCAAAACCTATCTGACCGGCAGCGATACCAACCCGCTGGTCGGCACTCCGTCGCAGGTGGCGGACGCCATGCAGCACTTTCTCGAAGAAGGCGGCGGCAACGGGTTTCAGATCACACCGCCGTTCTACGCGCCCGACTATTATGAAGACCTGGTGAATCTCCTCGTCCCGGAGCTCCAGAGACGCGGAGTGTATCGGGACGACTACACGGGCACGACCTTACGCGAGCATCTGTGCGGGTCGGTATGAAAGGCGCTGTGATAAAAAATAGAGTATAGAGACGCTCAGCGGCCTCTACTTTCCCGCAGGAGTAACAGCCTCGTATTCCACCGGCAGGAGATTTCCTAGATTGACATGTTTGGAGGCGTCCAGAATCTCTATCCCAACGATTTGGTCACCTTCACCCATATCTAAGACAATATCCTCGGACAGCCGTCTGTTCATCACCTGACGCTTTTGATCGTCGAGGCGTATATACAGAAGATCAGACCTCGCGTTGTACTGAATCCGCATTAGGTTTCTCCCACCTGCCATAAAAGACGTAGACCGTCACAGTGATAAGCAGGAGGATCAATTCTGATTTCCATTTATCTTAGGGCAGCTGAATTATCGATTTGAGCCGCTAAATAGCAGCGGCATTATGACTCTACGCCGCCTGAGTGTTCTCGGGCAACTCCATATACGTCTCGCGCCACTCGCCGGTTTCGTCCCACCGAAAGGGCGTCTGCAGCGTCGTCAGCGGATAGCGCGCGGTCTCAAGCAGGTCGAGGGCCATGCCGACGATGGCCCGCTGCATGTCCTTATCTCCCGGCTTGCCGCACGGATTGCCGAGCGGGAAGTCGGTAAAGACAAAGCGCGGCACCCCGCACTGCTCAACAATATCGCGGGCCGAGCCGAGGACGACCGTTGGGATACCGTGCGCCTCAAGATGTCGGGCAACCAGACTCACGGTCTGGTGACACACCGGTCACAGGGCGACCAGCAGGGCAATATCGACCCCATCCTCACGACAGAAGTCGAGCACGGCCGGGGCATCTTCGTGCATAGTCTGCCGCGCACTATAGACCGTGGGTACGCCGTAAAAGCGCGGCGACAGGCTGCCGAGCCGGCCTTCGGCCACGTACTCGTTTACGCGGCGGACCGGCAGGAAGGTTTCGATATCGTCGGTATGGGTGGCTGTTTTGTGCCACGACAGATGACGGGTATAGAGCGCCTCGGGGGCAGGTCGGGTAGCCGCGGTATACCGGCTGCGCTTCCGCCCGCCCTGCAAATCCGGGGCCGCGGTGGTGACTAGAGCCACCCGGCTTTCGCTCAGCGGTTTGGCCAGCGGCGTGAACGGCGCGTCCGGGTTGGACGCCCAGCGGTAGGGATTGCCGTAGCCCTTCGCCAGGTAGAATTCACGCGATTTGTCGATATAGCTGACAAAGCCGCGCTGGGTCGGATCGAAATCACTCATTGCTGTTCTCCCCTCATCGCGGAAGGCTACGGTTGGGGTTGGGAGATAAACCAACCGGCTCCCGCTTGCAGGAGCCGATCAGCCAGATGAATCCCGGCCCTGAGCCGAGTCGAAGGGTTAGGCGGCCATCAGTTCGGCCAGAGCATCGGCATCGCTGACGGGACCGGGCTTGCCGTTGGCCAGGGGCCGCGAGCCGGGTTTTTGCGTAAACGGGTCAACCAGCCCCAGCGTCTTGCCGTGCTCGCGCATGGCCGGAATGACATCGCGGTTGAGCAGCTCCAGACAGCGCATCCGATCCTTGGCCGGCACCGGGCCGTCCAGCCAGAAGGAGAAGATGCCCGGCCGCAGGATATCCTGGATTTTCTTGAGCTTGGGAATCACGTCGTCGGGCGTACCGGCGATCATGACCATATCCTTGAGCACACCGGGATAGCTGTCGTAAATGGTCTTTTTGACGGCCTCGATCTCTTCGACCGTCGTTTCCCCGCCCTCACCGTACAGCGGTCCGGCAGAGGCATTGACGCCGAAATTCGTCCGGGCCAGCCGGCGGGTGGCCGCCTTCGAGTTATAGCCCGGCGGGAACATCCACTCGGGCCGGGCAAAGTGGGCAAAGGCACCGCCGTACAGAATACGCTTGCCCATTTCTTCCGCGCGCTCCTGGCTATCGCAGACCATGACCGGTTGCAGATAGCCGAAATTCTCCGGTCCGGCCTGATAGCCTTCGCGGGCGGCAGCTGTATTGTAGAAATCCCACAGCTCCAGGGTGGGTTCGAGCCGGGTGGCGAGGGCCACATAAGGGTAGCGGTTCTTGGCGCACCAGGCCACGGTTTCCGGGCTGATGAGACCGGGAATCCAGAAGGGAGGATGCGGCTCCTGGACGGGCAGCACCCAGGGATTGACGTGGCGGAAGTGAAAGTGTTTGCCCTCATACCGAAACGGGCCGGGCTTGGTCCACGACTGGACGATAAAGTCGATGCCCTCTTCAAAGTACTCGCGGTTAAAGGCCGGGTTGGCGTTATTGGCGAGTTGTTCGCTGCCCGCACCACGGACCCAGCCGGAGATCAGGCGGCCATTGGAAATCAGGTCGATCATAGCCAGCTCTTCGGCCAGTCGGAGCGCATTCGAGACGGTCGGAACCGGGTTACCGAGCAGGGCCATTTTGACCCGGCTGGTCGCCTTGGCCAGGACCGAGGCTTCGACATCCATGACTGCGCCCAGGCAGAAGGGATTGGCATGGTGCTCGTTGAGCATGATGCCGTCAAAGTTCATCAGCTCCTGGTCAGTATAGATTTTCTCGTCGAGATACTGGTTGAGCAACCGCGCGCCGTGCTGGCGATCAAAATAGCTGTTCGGCGTCCCGAAAAAGCTGCGTTTGCGAATAATCTCGTTTTCGAGGTCGCGATATTGCTCCGGATGTTCCTCCGGGTCGTAGTGATACGCGCGTTCCGTAAACCACATGAAATGCATAGTCTGTCCTCCTGCTGTGAAAAGACTAGAAATATAAGAGACGGGCGGCGGAGGCAAGAGGAAATCTGAACGAGTAGTGGCTCAGTTTGAAATCTTTTCCTTACAGAATTTCCTAGTTTAAGGTCCTGATTCTCGACCGTTCTTGACAACCTTTTTCCTCTTCTGCATTTTTACGCCCATTCTGTACCGGGGAGGAAACTGCATGAGGAGATGGAAATATCTTGGACTGATCGGGCTTCTACTTATCCTGCACGGCTGTTCGGTCGGGATGGCCATGTCTGGACGGCCTGACCCGAATACCGGCGCATTGCGGGTCGGGCAGGCCCGCGATGAAGTCTTGTTGCATTTGGGACAGCCGACACAGACCTATGCGACTGAGACGGGCCGGACGGATACCTTCCATCTGCAACGCGGGAACCAGCCCTCCACGGGCCGGGCGGTCGGCCATGCGGTCATGGATGTCCTGACACTAGGAGCCTGGGAGATCATTGGGACGCCGGTGGAAGGGTTTACAGGCGAAAAATTCACGCTCTCGGTCTCCTATGATAAAGAAGAACAAGTCACAAAGATTACGACCTCGCCAGGAGTTCCTGAATTTTAGCCTTACCTCTCATCAAACGGCAGAATGAGCACATTTGGCGACGATCTGATCCAGTCCCTAAATGAAGCCCTCATCCACGCGAAGGGCGATGGCCCCACCATTCTCCATGCTGTTATGACTCCGCGCGAGGTTCAGCAGCAGGCGAACCTTTGGGCTCGACGAGTTCCGCCTGCTGCCAGAAGGTCTCGTCCAGTTCAGGAATATCGCTGAAATCGATGTTCTCGTCTTTCGTGGCCGCGATCTGTCGGGGGGTGAGGGGTTTATCGTATCCGCTCATGGTAAACTTGCCTTCGTCACGCGGCGTCATGTTTTCCGATCCACTCACGGAGCGCCTGATCGATCCGTGTCTGCCATCCGCGACCGCCGGCCTTGAAGTGATCGATCACGTCCTGCGACAGACGGATGGTCGTTGACACTTTCGGTCTGGCGACCGGTGGTCGGCCGCGGCGGACAGCCGCCTTGGCGAACTTCTCCGGCCAGCCGTCCCCGGACAGGTCCGGCGCCGTATCCGGATCAAAATCTTGGGGTATAGAGCGTTCGTTCCCGTCCGTTGCCGTTCCCGATACCAATCAATCCACAATACGCACCTCATACCCGCTGCATACCAGCATGGGTTCGACCAGTTCGCCGAAACCGTCCGGCTCATACCCCTGGATGTCGGCGAATGTGGCATTGGGGTGGTCGATGCAGATTTGGGCCACGCCGTCGTAGGCGCGTTCTCGCTCGGCATCGTCCAGGTCAACCAGGTCCACGGAATAACGCACCGCGTCCGGCGTATTATTGATGGCCGCGACAACGTTCGGCACGTGGACGTTCAGCCAGTAGTCATCCAGGTGGGCGCGCTCAATTCCCTGGCGTCGCTTGATAAAGAAGGTGAGCTTGGTGGTGTCGCGGGTCGTCGGACCATCCACGTTGAGATGCTCGGTCACAAACAGATTACAGCCCGGTTGGATGGTGGCGTAGGTGCTGAATTTGTCGGCGTCGATATTGGGCGGGGCCTGCCGTCCGATCGTGGTCTCAAAATGCTCTCGATCCCGGAACCACAGCTCGGCCATACCGTCCGGTGGACGGCTGTCCGCATCAGCGCTGTCCGAGGGCGGATCAAAGAAGGTGATGCGATAGCGTTCCGGCTTGACCAGCGAAACGACATGCGGGGCGTGCACATGCTCCCAGACGTGCACCAGCTCGTCATGCGAAATATGATCCAGACGCCGAACAGCAGCCATAAATTTCAACATGGTGTCCCTCCTTAGAAGCGTGCTTGGGGCACGGGCAGCCCGGGGATATCCGAACGCGCCCAAAAGACGCTGCCCTTGAGCTCGCGTTGATCGTTGTTGGCGGTGACCACATACAGGTCCGACATGTCGGGTCCACCAAAAGCCACGCTGGTGACCGTTTTGGCCGGCACCTTGATACGTTGATCGACCGTGCCGTCCGGCTTGAACCGCACGATTTCACCCCGCCCGGCCACCGTGGCGACCCACACCCCGCCTTCGACGTCAACGGTCATGCCGTCGGGCATACCCTCGGGTAGCTGCGCGAACAGTTGACGGTCGCTGACGGTACGGTCGGCGCGCACTCCATAGGCCCAGACGGCCTTGGTGGTGGAATCACAGTGGTAGAGCAGTTTGCGGTCCGGACTGAAACCCAGACCGTTGGTCACCTCAACTCCCTCCCAGAGGTGCGTCACCTGGCCCGGTGGATCGATGCGGAAGAGCGAGCCCGGCGGCGGCGTGCTCTTGAAATCGAAGGTATGAATATCGCAGCCAAACGAACCCACCCAGATACTGCCCTGGTCGTCCATGGTCAGGTCGTTCAGGCCGAACAGGGGCTTCCCTTCCCATTCCGCGAAGATATCCCGTAGCGCGCCGGACTGCTCGTCCCAGTGCGCGAGCGACAGACCCGTCACCAAGATATCGCCGCCCGCGTTCAAGCCGATGCCACCAACAAACTTGCGATCCGCCAGCAAAGTCTCAATCTCCCCGTCAGGGCTACGCCGGAAGACACCCCCACCGCGCACATCGCTGTAATAGAGCCGATTCTGCTCATCGGTCCGGGGTCCCTCAACGAGTCCGTAGCCGCTGGCCAAGGTTTCAAATTCCATACGCTTCCTCCTTTTGTGTGACCGCTCACGTGAATATCAACATGATGAGGCGAGGGTAATCGCTCCGGGGGCGGAAGACAATGGGCGGGCCGGCCACAGACAAAGCCGCCGACTTTGTATAAGGTGCGCGTCTACTCCTTCATCGCGACGCTATCCGATGCAGCGAAAAGAATTTCCCTTTTATTATGGCTGGGCGGTCGTGGCCGTGGCCTTTGTCACCCTGGCTATCGGCGTGAACACGCGTACGACCTTCTCCCTGCTCTTTCCGCCCATTCTGGCGGAATTCGGTTGGGACCGGGGTAGTACGGCCGCGGCCTTTTCTTGCGGTTTTCTGGCGGCAACCGTGTACGCGCCCATAGTCGGCATGCTCATGGATCGCTGGGGACCGCGCGTGGTCATCCCGCTGGGTGCGATTCTGGTCAGCGCCGGCATGGTCTCGATTACCCTGGTTTCTCAGCCGTGGCACCTGTATCTCACCTTCGGCATCCTGGTCGGCGGCGCGAGCACCTCTATCAGCTATCTCGGTCACTCCCTGTTTCTACCTTACTGGTTTGTGCGCCGCCGCGGGCTGGCTCTGGGGCTTGCCTTTTCCGGCGTGGGCGCCGGTTCCATCCTGCTCTTCCCGTGGGTGCAAAGCATCATCGATCAGGCCGGCTGGCGTGAGGCGTGTTGGGTCGTGGCGGGGCTCCTGCTGGTGGTCGTATTTCCATTGAACGTGATCCTGCAACGCCGCCGCCCCGAGGACCTGGGCTTGGCGCCCGACGGAGACGCCGCCCCAGGCACCGCTCACGGGGAGCAGCGTCCGGCCGATAACATCGTGGACCATGCCTGGGCCGCGACCGACTGGACCCTGGCACGCGCTATACGCACCTCCCGTTTCTGGTGGCTGGGCGTCTCTTTTTTCAGCAGTCTGTACTCCTGGTACGCCATCCAGGTGCATCAAACCAAATACCTGACCGACATCGGCTTTTCACACGAGGTGGCGGCCTTTGCCCTCGGGCTGGTCGGACTGACCGCCTGCGGCGGCCAGATTGGCCTGGGTACGCTCTCCGACCGGATCGGACGCGAGTGGGTCTGGACCATCAGTATGATGGGCTTTGTCCTGTGCTACGTCATTCTGCTCAGCATGCCCGAGCAACCCAGTCTGGTGCTGTTATACGCTATGGTCGCGGCCCAGGGCATGCTGGGCTACGGCACGGTCTCGGTGTTCGGCGCCATCCCGGCGGAGATTTTTCAGGGCAAACAGTACGGCCGCATCTACGGCACGCTGACCATTGCCGGCAGTCTGGGCGGCGGGACCGGTCCCTGGGTGACCGGCCTGCTCTTTGACCGTACCGGCAGTTATACGGCGGCCTTCTGGATTGCGCTGGCGTTTGCCTTCGTATCCATTGGCGGCATGTGGCTGGCCGGTCCGCGCAAGGTACGCGTGGTGGCCGGTCAGGTGAAGCACCTAGCGGCGCGGCGGGCTCTGATAGAAAAAGCCGGTCTTGGGGAGAACAGGATATCCTAAGTTTATCCTGATTTCCCAGATATAGTCAGTCGCTTTTGTAACGCCGAGACCCGAGACGGCCCTCCATAGGCGGACGGCCTCCTGGCGTCGGCTCCTGCCATTGCCGAATGGGGTAGGCTCGATCACGAGCAAGTCCACGTCCGAGTCTTCGCGTGCGTCTCCTCGCGCCCGCGAGCCAAACAGAATGACCTGCTCGGGATCGACTTCGGTCACGATGGCCCGCACCATGTCACTCAGAAGCGAGTCCGTCACCTGTTGAGTATATTTTTCCCTTCTCGCTTCCATGACAGTTTCACACCGTACGGCATAAGGGTTCGTGTGTAGCTCCTCGTGCATCTTACCTTTTCTGGCCAGCCTCTAAAACAAGAGCGTACTTCAACGGCTCAACGCACCGCCGTTATTTTGAATCGTAAAGCCGCCGTCAACAACCAGCGTGGCTCCGTTGATGTATGACGCAGCCGGGAGAACGAGGCTCAACGTCGCGTGGGCGACTTCTTCCGGGTCGCCGTAACGTTTGAGCGGTACGCGCTGCCGGGCGAAGATGTCTTTTGCTTTGTCCGGGATGGCGGCGGTCAGGCCGGTGTGAATCGCGCCCGGACAAATGCAGTTGACGGTGACGCCCTGGGTGGCCAGTTCCACCGCCAGCGCCCTGGTGAGGCCCATAACGCCATGCTTCGCCGCGGTATAGGGGCTGGCAAAGGCACTGCCGCCGACCGCTTCGGTCGAGGCAATATTGACGATTCGTCCGGCCCCGCTTTTCGTAAGATGCGGCAGGGCAGCGCGAATGAGGCGCTGGTGGGCCGTCAGATTCACGCTGAAACAGCGCTCCCAGACCTCTTCGTAGCGGCTGCTCTGAATACGGGCGGAGGCATCGATCCCGGCATTATTGACCAGAATATCGAGCCCACCGAAATGTTCGACGATCCGGGTCAGCGTCGGTTCGATCTCCGTGGCGTTGGCGAGTTCCAGGGTCCAGCCCGTGGCCGTACCGCCGGCTTGGGTAATCTCCTCGACCACTTGCGCAACGCCTTCCGCATTTCTGTCCAGAACGGCAACCTGCGCCTCTTCGTCGGCAAAGAGATGGGCGGTTGCCCGTCCCATGCCGCTGGCGGCTCCGGTCACCAGCGCAATTTTTCCTTTGATTGAGCGACTCAGCTTGCTCAGGCGTGGCATGTTTTGTGACTCCTTTTTTTCTCGTATCCGTCCCGTCCATACTTACCTGTGGCCGGACCGATGCAAAAGGCTCCAGCGGCGTTGGATTCTGTCGCACGCTGCCCTCTCTTGTCTTGCTCTTCGGTCTCATCCCGAGTACACATGCCAGCGAGGAGGGGAGCAATGAAATATCGATCCATGGCATTGTCGGTGAGTGTATTCCTGATAGCCGCTCTCATGCTGGACCGTCCAAGCGTCGCTCAGGCGACAGATCCCCTCCCCCAACTCACGGCAGCGACTCTGGAACAGTGGATGGCCAGCCTCTCAAATTGGGGGCGCTGGGGAGAGGACGACGAACTCGGTACGCTTAATCTGATTACCTCCGAGAAACGGCGGCAGGCCGCCACGCTGGTGACCGAGGGCGTCTCGATTTCTTTGGCCTTTGACCTGGCGAAAGAGGCCAGCACCAATAATGAGTTTCCGCTTGAGCACAGCCTCCTGGTGCATGATGACGACGGCAACGTCTTTGCTGAGGATATCTATACGATCCGGTATCATGGTTTTGCCCATTCGCATGTGGATGCGCTGTGTCATATTTTCCACCAGGGCAAGATGTACAATGGCTTCCCGCGTTCAGCGGTCAAACCCTCGGGCTCGGAGCAGCTCGGCGTACAGACCATGCACCAGGGGATTTTCACCCGCGGGATTCTGGTGGATGTCCCCTGGTTAAAGGAGGTGCCCTATCTCGAACCGGGCACCGCAGTCCGCGTCGAAGACCTGGAAGCCTGGGAGCAAAAGACCGGCATACGTATCGCGAGCGGCGATGTGCTGCTGGTCCGCACCGGGCTGTACAAACGATACCAGGAGGTCGGCTCCTGGGATCTCACCCAAGGGGCCGCAGGCCTGCACCCTGCGGTCGTCCCCTGGCTCAAGGCGCGCGACGTAGCAACGGTCGGTTCCGACGGCACGAATGAAGTCTTCCCGTCCGGGATCGAAGGGATGCCGTTTCCGATTCACCGGCTGGCCGTGGTCGCCCTGGGTATGCCGCTGTTGGATAACCTGAACCTCGAGGATCTGGCCCGCGAAGCGCAGGCGCGCCAGCGCTGGACCTTCCTCTTTGTGGCCGCGCCCCTGCGGGTCCCTGGCGGAACGGGCTCGCCGCTCAACCCGCTAGCCCTGTTTTAAGATAAGGATGTTTTAGGCCGATGATGCAAGGCCGCGGAGGTTCATTGTGTTGAGCGTCGAAACAATACGGAACGCCCTGGCCGCTCGTCAGCCCGCTCCCGGTCGTCTCAATGCCGATCGCAGTTGTGCCGCGGTGGCCCTGATACTCGCGGGGCCGGAGGACAATCCCGAGCTGTGCGTGATCCGGCGAGCCGAAAAATCGGGCGATCCCTGGTCGAGCCATATGGCCCTTCCGGGTGGACGCTATTCTCCCGAGGATGCCGACCTTCGCGTCACGGCCGAGCGTGAAACGCGCGAAGAAGTTGGCCTGCACCTGGACCCGGCCCATCATCTGGGGTCGCTTGCCTCCCTCTCCATCTGGCTGAGCGGACGGGAACAGCCCCTGGCCCTGTTTCCTGCGGTCTATTATCTGGGATCGGCCATCCCGGTATTGACGCTGAATCATGAGGTCGCCGCGGCCTACTGGATGCCGCTGTCGCATCCGTGGGAGGCCGGGAACGCCACTCACCTCAAGCTGTCTGCGGACGGCAAGACGCTCTACTATCCGGCGATTCGTCTTCAGGACCAAGTGATTTGGGGTATCACCTTACGCGTCCTGACCCTGTTCTCCGACGTGCTGGGCCGCCCCTTGCCGCATTTGGAGGAAATTCCGGGACTCGGGCACTAGCCCGTCCATATAAAAGGAGGGAAGTAATGGAGATTGTTGGTTATGCCGATCGGTTCAGTGTCGCGCCGGGGGGAACGATCCGATTTCATGTGAGCTGTATGCAGCCCAGCTATCAGGCGGACATTGTGCGTTTGATCCATGGCGACCCCAACCCAAAGGGCCCGGGCTTCAAAGAGAAACTCGTTGCAACGCCGGTCAGCGGCGAGTATCCGGGCCATCGTCAGGATATCCATACCGGTTCACACATTATCGTGCCCGATGTGCCACTGCTGGGTCTGCACGACGGCTTCACCCTGCACGCCTGGATATATCCCACAACTCCGCAAAAAGGTGTGCAGGGCATTCTCACCAAGTGGTCGGAGGCGGAAGGCGGCTATGGTCTGGTGCTTGACGAGGGTGGTGTCTTGGCCATGTGGCTGACTGACCCGGCAGGACGCATGGAACAGGTACGGATCAATACCCCCCTCCGCTCCGTGGACTGGTATTTTGTGGCGGCCACGTTTGACGCCCACAGCGGCCAGATCGCCGTGTATCAGGAGCCGCTGCGCACGTGGCCACAGGACCAGACCCGGGCGACCGCGACGGCCACGACCCAGTTCCAGACCACTCCCACGACTGGGGTCGATTGCGTGATGGCCGGCCTGTGGCAAACGGGTGATGACGGCGAGTCCCGCGTTGGTCAACATTTTAACGGCAAGATCGACCGCCCGGGGGTGTTCCGGCGAGCCCTGAGTCGGGACGAGTTGCTCTCGCTCCAGCGCGGAGCCTCGCCGTTGGCCTTTGGCGACGATCTCGTCGCGGCCTGGGATTTTTCGGCCGAGGTTGCCTCCGACACCGTCATCGACACCTCACCCCACGGTTTACACGGCCGAGCGGTCAACATGCCCGCCCGGGCCATGACCGGTTATAACTGGAGCGGACAGGAGACGGATTTCCGCAATACCCCGCACGAGTACGGCGCGATTCATTTTCATGACGACGACCTTGAGGACGCCGGCTGGCAGGTCGATTTTAGCTGGACGCTGCCGACCGAGTGTCAAAGCGGGGTGTATGCCGCGCGCCTGCGGACCGAGGGCGGCGAAGACCACATTCCGTTTTTTATCCGGCCGCCACGGGGCCTGGCCACCGCGGACATTGCTTTTCTGGCCCCGACCAACAGTTATCTGGCTTATGCCAACGAGCAACTCACCACCCTGCCGCCGGCACTGTTTCCCAATCGAAAGCAGGGCGAGCTTGCGCCGGACGACCGCTACATCAGAGAGAATCGCTTGCTGAGCCTGTACGACAGTCATGCCGACGGCAGCGGGGTGTGTTATTCCAGCCGGCTGCGGCCCATCATCAATATGCGCCCGCGCTACCACATGCGGGCGCTCAACTGCCCGCACCAGTTGCCCGCCGACTTGCACCTGATCGACTGGCTCGAAGCCAAGGGCCACGCCTATGACGTGATTACCGACGAAGACCTGCACGCCGAGGGCCTGGACCTGCTCGCCCCGTATAAGGTCATCATCACCGGCAGCCATCCCGAGTACTGGTCCGGGCCGATGCTGGACGCCTTGGAAACCTATCTGAACACCGGTGGGCGGCTGATGTATCTGGGCGGCAACGGTTTTTACTGGATCACCTCGTTTGCGCCCGGTCGTCCCCACGTGGTTGAGGTTCGGCGCCGGGTCGGCACCCGGAGCTGGCATGCCAGGCCCGGCGAATACCACCACAGCACCACCGGCGAACCCGGCGGCCTCTGGCGGGACCGGGGCAGAACACCCCAGCGCCTGGTCGGCGTCGGTTTCACCACTCAGGGCTTTGATAACAGCGCGCCATACGAGCGGAAGTTCGACAGCTTTGATCCGCGTGCAGCGTTTATTTTTGAGGGGATTAGCGACGAAGAGACCATTGGTGACTTTGAGTCCCTGGTCCTCAACTACGGGGCGGCCGGTTTTGAGCTGGACCGGGCCGAACGTTCCCTGGGGACACCCGCCCACGCCCTGGTGTTAGCCTCCTCCTCCGGCCATTCGGACTCCTATCAGCACGTGATTGAAGAGGTCTTGCTGAGCGACTCGCAACAGGGCGGCACCGTCAATCCCAAGGTCCGGGCCGACATGGTGTATTTTGAATACCCCCAGGGCGGCGCGGTTTTTTCGGCCAGCTCGATCGCCTGGGACGGAGCCTTATCTCACAACCAGTATGAGAACACCGTCTCGCGTATCACCGACAACGTCCTGCGTCGCTTCGCCGCCGAGGGGCCGCTGAGCGAGTGACGCGGAGTAGAGATATGGACATACACCCAGCCGGAGGAACTCTGTCATTCGGCTTTTGGGGAAATAGCGATGAATTACAAGATTTTGAGGGGAAGAATTCATGGACATATCGGTAGACAACTGGCAGGACATTAGCGCCATCGCTACCGTCGCTATCACCATCCTGACCCTCATTGGGGTGGTCGTCATTCCCCTCGTGCTCTACCGCGGACAACGCCGACGCGAAAGCCTCGCTGGGTTTGATGATTACAGAAGGGAGCTTCTCGATTTCGCAAAAGATGTGATCTTTACGATGAGTCAAGTACAAGAGCTGATCGCCACCAATCCCGCTCTGGCCAAGGGAGATAAGACTGTTGCGCAAGATGCTTTCTTTAATCGACGGAGCGAACTTTTCAGTAAACTATCTTCGCTTATCGACTATGGTCGTTTCTTTTTTCCCAACTACGAAGCAGGTGAATTTGGTCAACATAAAGGCGCTCCATACCAAGGCTTCCGCGACCCCGTACTAGATCGTGTCATAGCTGCCTACCATGGTTTGTCGGCGGTAGACTACGAGGATTTTGCACGGAATCAAAAACGAATGAGCCTTGCTGAATTATGCACCGAGAAACGTTTATTAGATGCCTTTCGGCACCTATCGGAAGAAGAGCAACAGAGATTGAAACGGATTGAGACCAATCAAGGTCGAAGCGGTATTACGCTGAAGGAAATTATCGTCTCTGCTAAGCGGAGTTTCGTGCAGGAGATCTTCACCATCATTCAACCACGGGATTGGCTGGAGCAAGTAGAAAAAGCTCATGGACTACAATTACGATCCCGCAAAACGGAAATCCAGGGTGAAGGTCGAACATCTTCCAAGGACCTTCCCCCATAAAACATGTAAAGCAAGATAGCCCCGTAGGTCAGATTATACCTCCGGCTAATCCGCTCTACTACTGAGCTCGTCAAACTCTCCACCGATCCGCCCGAAGATTGACAGCCGGCGCGTTAGCACGCTAAGGGCTTGCAGGAGGGCTACGCTCAAAGGGGGGAATATGGAGCAGGGTGTCCACACCGACCAGATGGCCGAGCCGGTGCTCGCCTTTACCGCCAAAGCGGTCGAGATGATCAGGCACGCCATGCGGCTGAAGGGCCTGCGGGACGGTGGCATTCGGATGACAGTTGCGGGCGGCGGCTGCAAGGGCTTCCAGTACAGCCTGAACCTTGAGCGAACCGCGCAAGCGGACGATACGGTGGTCGTGCAGGACGGGATCAAAGCCTTTCTCGATCCGAACAGTGCCCAACATCTTCAGGGAACGCGACTGGATTATGTCACCAACCGTCAGGGCACCGGATTTCATTTTTTCGGGATGGAGTCGTCCCGGACCATTGGCTGCCGCTCTACGGTTCTGCTGCGCTGGTGCATCGAAAACAATACCCGAACCGAGGGCTGCGTCCAGTGCGCCAAGCGACCGCTGATGGACATAGACCTGGAGGCGGCGACCCAGTTTGTGGATAGCAGACAGAGCATCTCTCATCCCGGTCTGCGCCCGATGCAGCTGTGTGAAAAATGTCACTATGTCATCTGTCAGTGTGATAATTAGATTTGGAGCCCCGGCCACTTCGAGAATTCCGTATAGGTCCAATCCGTGACGATTTTCCCGTCGCGGCAGGTGAGCACGGCGCAGAAGAGCAGTTGCCAATTCGCGCCCTGGTCCGGGTCGAGCAGCACCGCCTCGACCACGACAACGTCTCCGGTTGCGTGCTTGCGGTCAACGCGCATCTTTCGTTGTGGTGCGGCCTGCAGGACCTGCCGTTCAATTTGGATGAGCTGTTCGTGCCCGCGAATAAAGCCCCCATTCACTTCGCAGTCAGGGGTGTAGACTTCAAAGACAAAGCGTTCGATGTCGTTGTTGTACATGTCCTCATACGCCTGGGCGACCGCGAGACTACGTTCTTCCTGTGTCATTGTTTCCTCCTTTGGAATGCCGACAGTTTGAGGATGCAAACGACCATTTGTCAAGGACAGGACCCCCCCTTCGGGTAGTGTCTCAATTTGAAATTTTTCTCCTCGTCACCGGTTTTGTCGCCCCATTTCTCCTCTCGGTATTGACGGCCCATTGTTTTCGGCGCTCGTGCCATGATTTCCGTTATTTTCTATCAATTTTGATAGGGACAGGAGCGGCAGAAGTGTGTATAGACCTTTTCTCAGTGAGGCTAAGACACTGAGGCCGGCGGCGTCACAGTCCCCCATGCGAGAGCGAAATCCCAAGGATTCAAACTGAGACACCACTGATAGATGAGTGATGAAGACATGAGGAAAGGCTGAACCCATGGATATATTAAAGCTTCAGTGTGAATCTCTGCTGTGTCCTCGAGGATGGCGGAACCTCCGGCGCCTGACAGGGACCGTGCTCAGCCTGGGCTGCCTGTTCCTTGCGGGGGTCCTCCTTCCCCAGGCAGTGCGGGCAGACGCGGACGAATGGGAAATGTTCGAAATGTGCAGGAGGTGTGTCAATACCCAACCCGGGAATTGGCATTTCTTTTTTTGTACCAATCCAATCGGCGGGGGAGAGGGGGTCGGTGAGGGCCGTTGTAGGCGCAAGCTATGGTTCGGCGACACCACACAACGCGACACGCGAGAGCTTTGTCAGGAGGCGGGTTTCGAGAGCATAAATTGGAGTAGAACCGAGGAACAGTGTGGCCTCCATTTTCGTGGGAGGTAGTAAACCAGAGGGAGAGGGAGCCCATCGAGACGAACCCCGTCTCCAATATACGCTTCCGTATTGCAATGAGGACTCAGGGGAGAGACGAGCGATACAAGAGTTTGTGAAGAAATAGAAGAGAAAGGAGGGTGCCCAATGGACCGTATTCGGTTTTGCGAGTTTGGATGGCTCTGAGAGCATCAATCGCGATTTTGCGAAAAGACGGGCGAAAGTAGTAGGTCCTGTGCGCCGTTCTGGACGATATGGGGCCTCCCCAGCAGTGTCACGATCAGAAGATCGCCATCAAAAGGAAAGGATGAACCCATGGATATATTAAAGCTTCAGTATGAATCTCTGCTGTGTCCTCGAGGATGGAGGAACCTCCGGCGCCTGATGGGGGGCGTGCTCAGCCTGGGCTGCCTGTTCCTTGTGGGGGTCCTCTTTCCCCAGGCCGTGGTGGCAGACGCGGAGAGGGAAAGGGATCATCAACTGAAATATGAGCAGAAGGTCCAAGAAATCTGGGATGAAAGGGCGAAGAGCCTCGACCCCGAAAGTTGGAAAAGGTACGACGAGTGCAGAAAATGTGTAACGAGAAAGCCAGGATGGTGGTATTACTATGCTTGCGTCAGTTCAACCGGCGATCGCGAAAGAAGCGAAAGAGTGGGAGGGGCGAAATGCCTCAGATTTAGTTTCTGGGGTGACACCAGCAGGAAAGACATGAAAAGGCATTGCCAGGCACTGGGCTATGGGGATGTTGTCCTCCAACGACTAAAAGAGGATGACTGTGCGATAGCGTGGTTTCCTGGGATCCGCCACGGTTTGTGGGAGAGATATATCCATGAATTCGACTGACAAGAGACAGATCCCTAAGCCCGAAACTCACAAGATTCAAACTGAGACACGACTCCCCTTCGGTCTCCTTTGCCCAGGGAAGGCCAGTTGTGATATGGGTAGGTCGCCTGCGTGACCGCTCAGGCGGTCACGGAACAAATCTGGGAAGGGGAAAGTATGGGCGTATTATCTGGATATAAAGTTGTTGAATTCGCGGGCATTGGGCCTGCTCCAATGTGTGCGATGCTGCTCTCGGATATGGGAGCGGAGGTGCTGCGTCTGGACCGGGCTGAAGATGCCGACCTCGGTGTGCCGACCGACGCCAAGTTCAACCTGCTCGGGCGCGGTCGCCGCTCGGTTGCGATTGACCTTAAGAAGCCGGAGGGAACCGAGGCGGCGCTCAAGCTGATAGAGCAGGCCGATGCGCTCATCGAGGGCTTCCGGCCCGGGGTGATGGAACGGCTGGGGCTCAGCCCCGAGGTGTGTATGGCCCGCAACCCCCGCCTGGTCTTTGGGCGCATGACCGGTTGGGGCCAGGAGGGACCGCTGGCCAACGCGGTTGGTCATGACATTAACTATATTGCCCTGATTGGGGCGCTGCATTCGATTGGGCGTAAAGGCGAAGCGCCAGTGCCGCCCCTGAATCTGGTTGGTGACTTTGGCGGCGGCGGAGTCTTCCTGGCGCTGGGCGTGGTCAGCGCCCTGCTCGAAACCCAGAAGTCGGGCAAGGGCCAAGTCATTGACGTGGCCATGATCGATGGCGCGGCGTCGCTGATGGCCGGTATCTACGGTCTGCGTGCGGCCGGCAAGTGGACGGACAACCGTGGAGAGAACATTCTGGATACGGGCGCGCATTACTACAATGTGTACGAGACCAGTGACGGCCAGTACCTCTCCGTCGGTTCGATTGAAGCGAAGTTCTATGCGGAATTACTGCGTTTAACCGGGCTGGAGAGGGAAGAGTTGCCCCACCAGAACAACCGGGCCGAGTGGCCGGCGCTGACCGAGAAACTGGCCGCGATTTTTAAGACCAGGACCCTGGCGGAGTGGAACGAACTCCTGGAGGGCAGCGATATCTGCTATGCGCCTGTCCTGAATATGGCCGACGCGCCCAACCATCCGCACAACCAGGAACGCGGCACGTTTGTCGAGGTCGAGGGGGTCCCGCAGCCGGCTCCGGCCCCGCGCTTCAGCCGCACCCCGAGCGCTATCCAGCGTCCTCCCGCCAGTCCGGGCGAGCACACGGAAGAGGCCCTGCGCGATTGGGGCTTTGATACCGGAGAGCTTGAGCAGTTGCGAGGAAGCGGCGCGATCGGCGTTCGGACCGCGGCGAAATAATCCCGGTAGCTATACGAACAGTGCTGGGCGGTCCCACGCCCAGCAAGTAAAAATGTCCCTTCAATATCACCCCGTGCAAAATCCCCTCCTCCTTGCTGGTGTAGGGGCAATTCATGAATTGCCCCTACGGCATTCACTTTGATATGTCCCTACCGCTCTGAAACGGAGAGGAGTCAGTACGATGCAACTCGGCATGATTGGTTTAGGCCGAATGGGTGGCAATATGGTCCGCCGCCTCATGCGGGGCGGACATGCGTGTGTGGTGTTTGACCTCAATGCTCAAACGGTCAAACAGTACGAGCGGGACGGGGCGACCGGAGCGTCTTCCCTCGATGATCTGATCCAAAAGCTCACGCCGCCCCGCGCCGTGTGGGTCATGCTGCCGGCGGGCGCGGCAACGGATGAGACAGTGACCGCCCTGGCCGAGAGAATGGACGCGGACGACAGCATTCTTGATGGCGGAAACTCGCACTTTAAGGACGACATTCGACGGGCCAAAGCCCTCAAACCGAAAGGGCTCCATTACGTGGATGTTGGGACGAGCGGTGGGGTGTGGGGAGTCGAGCGCGGCTATTGTCTGACGGTCGGCGGGGAACAAGAACCGGTCCAGCGGCTGGACCCGATTTTCCGTACTCTGGCCCCCGGCAAGGGAGCCATCCCGGAAACGCCGGGTCGTGAGTCGATGAACAGCACGGCCGAGCAGGGCTATCTGCACTGCGGCCCGGCCGGAGCTGGGCACTTTGTGAAAATGGTCCATAACGGCATCGAGTACGGGTTGATGCAGGCCTATGCCGAAGGCTTTGATATCCTGCGAAGCGCCCACGCCAGCGGACTGGACTATCACTATGAGTTGAATCTGCCGGACATTGCCGAGGTGTGGCGTCGCGGCAGCGTGATTGGTTCCTGGCTGTTGGATTTGACGACGATAGCCTTGGCGGAAAGCCCGGAGCTGTCCGAGTTCTCCGGCGAAGTTCGGGATTCGGGCGAAGGCCGCTGGACGATTGCGACAGCCATTGAGGAGGCGGTTCCTGCCGATGTCCTCTCAGCAGCACTCTATGCACGCTTTCGATCCCGTCAGTCTCATACCTTTGCCGAGAAAATCTTATCGGCCCTGCGCTTCAAGTTTGGCGGGCACGTTGAGCCGCCACAGACATGAGAGAAAACCGTCATGACAACCCATGTCCTGGCTGGTGATATTGGCGGGACCAAGACCAACCTGGCCCTGTATGCGCTTGGGGGAGAGGATAAGCTCCGCCTCGTTCGGGAATCGTCTTTTCCGAGTGCCAAATATACCGAGCTGGAGGACGTCATTGCCGCCTTTTTTGCGGGGGAAGTTTCCCCCGAGCCCCCT
The DNA here is from genome assembly GCA_022824615.1 of Candidatus Binatia bacterium. Lineage (GTDB taxonomy): Bacteria > Desulfobacterota > Binatia > Bin18 > Bin18 > Bin18. The sequence goes on from JAJDZM010000115.1 coordinate 21,200, forward strand.
CTTCGCTCCAGGGAGGCGGATACGGTAATAGCGGCCGGTGCGTTTGGTATTGCCGGGCCGGTTCTTGACGGCAGGGTCGAAGCGACAAATCTCCCCTGGAAAGTTGACGCTTCCGACATACGCCGGGCTATCGGCGGTGGCCAGGTCCGGCTCATGAATGATCTTGAGGCAACCGCCTATGGGGCGCTATTCCTGCCCGCAGATGAAATACTGACGCTTAATGCGGGCAAACCCCGGCGCGGTAACTGTGCGGTGATTGCAGCCGGCACCGGCCTGGGACAGGCGTTTCTGTTTTGGGATGGACAAGGTTATAGGCCCGTCGCCACGGAAGGCGGCCATGTTGATTTCCCGCCTCGGAACGACACAGAAGTAGCCCTGCTACACTTCCTCACAAAGCAGCACAACGGGCGAGTATCCTATGAGCGTGTGCTGTCCGGCCCCGGCCTGGTGAGCATCTTCAATTTTCTGTGTCAGGTATTGCAGCGTCCTGTGGCAGAAGCCTTGCAGATACGCCTGCAAACCGAGGACGCGGCTGCGGTCATTGGTGAAGCTGGTGTTGCCGGCAGTTGCCGGACCTGTATGGAGGCGGTGGACCTGTTTATCAGTTTATACGGAGCCCAGGCCGGCAATCTGGCCTTAACGGTGATGAGCGTCGGCGGGGTGTATATTGGCGGTGGGATCGTGACCAAGCTGCTGCCCAAAATGACGGCTGGTGGGTTTATGCGGTCCTTTACGGATAAAGGACGCTTCAGTCAGCTCCTGCAGGATATGCCGGTCCGCATCATTCTGAATCCCAAGGCGGCCCAGGTCGGCGCGGCCCATGCGGCCCGGGAACTCTTGTAGAGTGCGCCCCGCGCACCATCCGGAGGCCGGATTACGTCTTGACCGTTCCGGTTTTGGTTGTGTCGTAGCCGTCCAGTTGTTCGACCGCACGTTTGAAAGCGTCGGAGCGGATGACGGCGGCCAGCCGCTGGCCCTGCTCGCTGTTGAAGAAGGCTTTCTGAAAGACGAGGTCGTACTCCTCGCGCTCAATGGGAACAAAGTCGAGCCCCAGAGCTTTGGCCGCTGATTTGACGCCGAGACCGGTATTCACCAGACCGCTGGCAATGGCCACCGCGACCGCCATATGGGTGGTTTCTTCGCGTTCATAGCCCTTGATGCGCTCCGGTTTGATACGGAGTTTACCGAGCTTATAGTCCAACAGCACGCGCGTACCCGCCCCTGGCTGGCGATTGATAAAGGTGACCTCCTTGCGCGTCAGGTCTCTGAGATTTTTGATCTTTTTGGGATTGCCTTTGGGAACAATCAGGCCCTGTTCCCGAATGACCAGATTCATCACAACCGATTTGGCGAGCAGCCGCTGTTTTTTGAGGTCGGGCAGATTATAGACGCCGCTGGCGGGGTCGAGCAGATGGGTGCCGACCATATGGGCCTCGCCCCGTCTCAGGGCGACCAGACCGCCGAGTGAACCGATATTGCTGGCGGATATTTTGAGACCCGGATGCTGGGCGCGGAGTTGGTCGTCAAGCACGCCGATGGTCAGGTCGTTGCTGCCGGTAAACAGAATCGTATTGGCGATTTCCTCTGCCGGACGCAGGAGTTCGACCTGCACCTCCGTGCCCGCGTTCAAGCCCTCGTCCAGGGACGGAATACGCAACACTCCATCGGCCTTAACCATAGTGGTGATGACCCCGGCGCCGCGTCCGATGGGATTGGCCACAATCGTATCGTCGACCTGACCGAGGTTGACTCGGACAAACTCTTCCAGGCCAAGCCGCGACGGCACCTTGCGCGGCAGGACCGCCCTGATCTTCGTGGGCTCCTCTGCCGGCCGGCCGAGAGAATGGGCAATCAACTTGCGCAGGACCTGTTGACAGATTACGACCGCGGAAACCGGATAGCCGGGCAGGCCGATGACCGGCGTGCCGTCAATAACTGCCAGAATTGCGGGCTTACCCGGCATGACATCGATGCCGTGGACCAGGACTTCGCCCAGTGATTCCAGAGCCCGTAGCGTAAAATCGTGCTCACCCGCAGAGGAGCCGGCAATAATGATGACGATATCGTGCCGCTTGACCGCCTTTGCCAGCGCGCGGGTAATGGTTTTGAGATCATCCACGACTCGGGGCAAACGCTTGGGCACACCGCCCCACTCTTCCACAAAAGCTCCGGCGACCCGGGAGTTGAACTCGATAATCCGGCCCGGCTCGGCCGGGTCGCCGGGTTCGATCAGCTCGGAACCGGTTGGAATAATGCCGACCGTCGGAGGAGCCACGACCGGAATAGTAGTGTGGCCGGCGGCCAGCAGCGCGCCCAGATCGTACGGCCGGAGCTTATGGCCACGCGGCAGCAGCGGCTCGGTGGCTACAATGTCCTCGCCGACGAGACGGACGTGCTGCCACGGGGTGGCGGAATCGCGAATCTCAATCTCGGCTGCGCCTTTCTTAAACACCCGCTCGATCATAACGACGGCATTGGCCCAGGTCGGAATGGGGTGGCCGGTATCGACATATTGAAACGGCGGCGGGGTGGCCGCACCGTTCTTTTTCCGACGTGGCCGGCCGTCTTTTGCGACCCGCTTGAGCGTCAGCGGAGCAAATTCACTGGCACCAAACGTATCCTCGGCGCGCACGGCAATACCGTCCATGGCCGCACCGTGGTAATGCGGGGCGGACAGCACCGCGAAAATGGGTTCGGCGGTGGTGCGGTGGAGTGCCTTTTCGACCGGGACCCGTTCGGTTTTTGAACGAGGTGGGACGGTACCGAGAAAAATAGCGAGGGCGTCTTCCAGCGATTTCTTTTTGAGATAGCGCTTGCGGTCGGTTTTGGCGGTGGGCTGTCCGTGCATGTGGGGGTCGCTCTCACGGGCAATTCCTGAATTGCCCCTACGTTTCTCGTTCCCTCGCCCCTTGGGGGAGAGGGCTAGGGTGAGGGGTTCTCCATTAGAACAGGATCACTTCAACTTCTTCTCCGGCCTCTCGGCCTTCTTCGTTATGGGGAATGCGGACCATGCCGTCGGCCTGCACCAGGCTGAAGATCGCACCGGACTTTCCCGGCAGCGGCTGGGCGAGCTGAGTGCCGCGCTCTTCATTGGGGGAGGCGTTTTGCAGCTTGACCCGGACGTAATCTTCCCGGCCGGGTGCAGAAGCGACATTTTGGGCCAGCCGGGCGCGGGCCGTGCGCAGCGGTACAAAGGCCGTGTCCGCGGACTCGCCACCGATCATCCGCACCAGCGGCGCGCCAAAAAGAGCAAAGACGACCAGCGCCGATACCGGGTGACCGGGCAGCCCCATGACCGGCTTGCCGGCGGCGCGGGCAAAGATCGTCGGCTTGCCCGGAGCAATGGAAATACCGTGAAAGAAGAGTTCCGAGCGCGGGAAGGAACAGATGACATCCAACGCCATGTCCTTGATGCCGACCGAGCTTCCACCGGACACCATCACCACGTCGGCGACTTTCAGCGCGGTAGAGAGCGCCTTGGTAAACGCCTGAGGATCATCCCTGATGACGCCCAGGTCGGTCACGGTTCCGCCACATTCGGTAATCATGGCATGCAGAGAATACTGGTTCACATTCCGGATTTGGCCGGGGCGGGGAGAGCGTGAGGGCGGAATGATTTCATCGCCCGTGGAAATCAGCGCCACGCTTGGGCGTTTATGGACCGGCACTTTGGTAATCCCTACGCCGGTAAGCGCACCGATATCGTGGGCGCGCAGGCGGCGGCCGGCAGGAAAAATCGGCTTCTTCTTCTTAATATCCTCGCCAACCCGAAGAATGTTTTCCCACGGCGACACGCTGCGTAAAATCTCGACCGTCCCGTCGCCCAACTCCTCGGTGTATTCCACCATGACCATGGAGTTCGCGCCTGGCGGGAGCATGCCGCCGGTCGCAATCCGCATGGTCTCGCCCTTCTTGAGCCGGCGTTTCGCCTCCGAGCCCATCTCGATTGCCCCAACGAGTGTGAGGTAGGCCGGCAGACTGGCCGACGCCCCAAAGGTATCCTGGGCACGGACCGCGTAGCCGTCCATATTTGTCCGGTTGAAATGGGGCAGATCGACCGGCGAGGTCAAGGGCTTGGCCAGCGTCCGCCCGCAGGCGTCGAGTACCGGAATCTGTTCGCTCTTGGTCTTGGGGGCAAAGGCGGCAAGCTGACGACGGGCTTCCTCGGACGTCACCACCCGAAAAAAGGCTTTGACCGGGGCCGGAGCTAAAAGAGTAGACGTGTCAACATTTCTCTGTTTGGAGGACACGTTTACTCTTTGAGCCGCTGATGCGCGAGGCACGGCAGTTCCTTCCTCACTTTTTCCAGATAATCGAGATCAATCTCGGCGGTAATGAAACACTCGCGGTCGGGCGCCCGGGCAATAATCTTGCCCCACGGGTCAATAATCATGGAGTTGCCATAGTCGGCAAAACCGTACACGTTTTTGCCGATCTGGTTCGGGGCAATGATATACACTTGGTTCTCAATGGCCCGCGCCCGCAGCAGGGCTTCCCAATGGGCCGCGCCGGTCGGAAAGGTAAACGCCGACGGAACGGAGATGATTTCCGCGCCCTGGTGGGAGAGCCCCCGGTAGAGTTCAGGAAAGCGGAGATCGTAGCAGACCGAAAGTCCTACTGTGCCGAGCGGCGTGGAGGCTACAATGACCTCTTCCCCCGGCTTCATGCTGTCGGACTCTCTGATGCTGACCTGACCGGGGATATCAACGTCAAAGAGATGGATCTTACGGTACTGGGCCAGGAGGGCGCCCTGCGGGTTGATCAGCAGACTGGTATTATAGGCGCGGACTTCGTCCGATCTTTCGAGGAAGGAGCCGGCCAGCAAGTGAATTCCGAGTTGGGTTGCCAAATCTTGCAGGCGGTGGGTGGTCGGACCGGGGATGGGCTCGACCTGTTCGGGCTCTTTTTTATGCCGTCCGCGCCAGGAAAAGACCTCCGGCAGCACGACCAGGGCGGCGCCCCGTTCTGCGGCCAGACGGACAAACGTTTCGGCCTTGGCCAGATTCTCTTCTTTTGAAGAGGACGCGGTCATTTGCACTGCCGCGGCGAGGTAGGATCGCATGATTCAGACTCCCTCAGTCTCTGAGGACGAAGACTACCGAACGCCTCACAGGGGGTCAAGAGAAGAGGCAGGTACTTTGCGACTCTCATCTGTTTCGATACAGATATACGAGAACGATCTTACGGTCTCTTTTACTATGCGATTTCATTCGAATGGAGCGGGCTGGCGGTGGCGGCTTCAACTCATGGGGGGAGTCCTGGCAGTCTTTGGAATGTTCTTCGCGGGCTGCCAAACGCTTCAGTATGCGATGTCTTTTACCGAGTCGAGGCGCGACCCGCAGCTCGCCCGGATACTGGGCAAACGGGCCGAACTGGAGGAGCAGTATTGGGAGTGCCGGGTCGAGCACGGGTCTGCCGACGCCGCCGAGTGTGCTCGGTACAAACGAGAGTTGGACAAGCCGCCTGTGCTGTCGACCGCCTCAGAGTAGACACATAGGGCGAGGGAACGAAACATGTAGGGGCAACCCCCTGTGGTTGCCCGGCCCCCTTGCGAGTCAGGACCTCGGCATATCCATGACGGCCAGACCCTCCAGAGCCAGCCCATAGCCCAGACCGTCAAGCATCAGTTTTTTGATCTGCTGGGTAATGGAGATGCGTGCATACCGCAGGGTCAGGGGGGGCTGTTTGACCAGTTGTTCGGCCAGCTCCCAGGCGCGAGCAGACAGTTGGTCCGGTGGCAGCACCTCATTCACCACCCCAAGGGTGAGCGCCTCCTGGGCAGACAGCTTTTGCCCGGTCAGAAGAAAATAGCGCCCCCGGTTGGCCCCCAAAAGCAGCGGCCAGACCAGATGAACGCCGTCACCCGGTACAATCCCGTTTGGAAAATGAGGAGCGTCCTGAAACGCCGCGGCCTCGGACGCCAGCACGATATCGCACAGCACGGGGATCTCCGCATGGATGAGGGCCGGCCCGTTGACTGCGGATATCATCGGCACGGGAATATCGAGCAGATTCATCAGCAGGCGCTTGCCTTCCCAATAGACAGTGTCCCAGCCACGCGGCGTACCCAGGCCATCGCCAAAACTGGCAAAATCGATATCCGCGCAATAGCTGTCGCCCGTTCCAGCCAGAATCACGACTTTATTCTCCGGGTCGGCTCCGATATCAACGCAGGCATGGCCGATTTCGCGGTGGGCCGGTTCATTCCAGACCAATGGGCCATCGTCGACGTGAAAGGTGACTTCGAGAATGCCGTTGCGCCGCTGCATTTTCATTGTTTCGTACTTATTGGCATAATCCTCAAATTGACTCATCTGTCCCCCTCCTGTTTTCTTTTACCTCCCCTTCTAACGCTTCTCTCAGGGCGCTGTCGAGAGATATGGTATATGAGGAACAAGTCTGCACCCATAAAAGAAAGGTGAATGCCCATGTCGCATTTTGAGAGAACCGAGCGAACCCGATTGCGCCGTATGCCGGAGCGCGCGTCATATGACACCACTGTCGTCGGAGCCATTCTGGCGGAAGGCTTATACTGCCACGTCGGCTTCAGCGTTGACGGTCAGCCGTATGTGATTCCCACGATCTACGCGCATATTGGGGCTCATCTGTATATTCACGGCTCGGCTGCAAGCCGGATGCTGCGCACGATTGGTGGGAGTCTACCGGTCTGCGTCACCGTCACCCTGCTGGACGGCTTGGTGCTGGCTCGTTCAGCTTTTCATCATTCGATGAATTATCGCTCCGTGGTGATTCTCGGCCAAGCCACAGAGGTTACCGACCCGGACGAAAAGCTGACCGCCCTCAAAGCCATTGTCGATCACGTCATGACCGAACGCTGGGCTGACGTCCGCGAACCGTCTGCTCAGGAGTTGAAGGCCACGAGCGTGATCCGCGTGCCCCTGGAAGAAGTGTCAGCAAAAATTCGCACCGGGCCACCAGTGGACGCGGAGGAAGACTATCAGCTCAACTGCTGGGCGGGAGAGCTGCCGTTGCACCTGGTGCCGCAACAGCCGGTCGCCGACCCGCAACTCCGAGCCGGTATCGCTCTGCCGGAGTACGCAAAAGATTATACCCGTTCCTGAGAAGTTTCTGCGCTCTCCCCCGCCAGCGCTCCGCCGCAGGAACTGCCCGCACCAGCGGTGCAGCCGTAACAATGGGAATCCAGACGAATGTCCCGACCGATGAGCTGCCGGATCAGACTGTCGGCGGAATGCTCGCCTAGGCGTAGCGGTGTACCGTTGCCCAGTCGCAGATCAAGCATCTGGTTGAAATCACAGTCGTACAGATAGCCGTCCCAGGAGACGCTCACCAAGTGACGACACATCAAACTCTCAAGCGTGGCCGGATTGAATGCCTGAGCCAATAGCTCCATGTATTCGGCCAGATTGCCATCCCGTTCCAGGCTATGGGCAAAGCGGGCGATGGGCATGTTCGTAATCGTCAACAGGCTGTTAAACGTCAGTCCAAAGCGTTCGCCGAGTTCTCGTTTATAATCCGCCTCCAGGTTTTTCTGAGGCGGCGGCAGGTGAGCGCCAACCGGGTTGTAGACAAGATTGAGGACTAGACCCGAACCTGCCCGTCCGTAGCCGAGGGCGTTTAATTGCTGGAGGGCGGAAATGGATTTCTCGTAGACGCCGTGGCCACGTTGTGCGGTGACGTTCTCTTCCGAGTAACAGGGCAGGCTGGCAACGATTTCAACTTGGTGTTCGGCCAGGAACTCGGCCAGGTCTTCCTGGCCGGGCTCAAACAGGACGGTCAAATTACAGCGGTCCAGCACATGCCGGCCGTCCTGGCAGTTTTGCTCAACCAGAAAACGGAAAGATGGATTCAACTCGGGCGCGCCGCCAGTCAGATCGACCGTTCGAGCCCCGGCTGCGCGTATGAGTTCGAGGGCCAGTGAGGCCGTCCGCGGGGCCATGATCTCGGTCCGTTTCGGACCGGCGTCCACATGACAGTGGAGGCAGGCCTGGTTGCACAGCTTGCCCAGGTTGATCTGAACGGTCTCCAGATTGACCCGTTTAAGAGGAAGGCCCTTCTCTTGGCCTACCCGCTCGGTAAAAGGCTGAAAAGATTGTTCAGCGGCGTGCATGCGTGTGTAGCCACTCCTTTAGCTAACAGCATTTACTTGGCGCACAGCACGCCTCGGCGTCTGTAGTCGCTCGATAATCGAGTTCCTGGGTTCCGGGTTCGCCCTTATGGGCAACCACGGTCATGGACCGGAACGCGATGCCTTCGACCGTTCGCCACGGCTGCGGGTCACGTTTAAGAACAGCGATACTGGAGAAACCAGCCTCTTCAAACGCCGTGATGAATGCTTTTTCCTGCATGGCCCCAGAGACGCAGCCGCTCCACAATTCGGGGTCGGCCTTCAGATGGGCTGGTACCGGTTCGTCGGCAACGATATCGGAGATCACTGTCCGCCCGCCCTGACGCAGCACCCGAAAGATTTCACCAAAGAGTTGCCGTTTATCTGAGTCCTGGACGAGGTTGAGCACGCAGTTTGAGACGACAACATCAACGGAACCGTCGGCAATGAGCGGCCGCTGCGCACGCTGTTCGGTCATGGCTGCTTCAAAGGCTTGGAAATCTTCAAATGAGTTCACCGGATGCTCGCGCAGATGGGCATCTGCGGCATAGAGGTCGGTCCGCAAATCCTGGATTCTGCCGCGGTGAAACTCGACATTGTGATAGCCCAGTTGTTCGCCAATGGAATGGCGATATTTCTCAGCCAGGGCTAACATCTCCGGCGTCATATCAACGCCGATAACCCGGCCTTCAGCCCCAACAACCTGGGCGGCAATATAACAGATCTTGCCCGCGCCCGAGCCGAGATCGAGCACGGTTTCGCCGGACCGGAGGTGCTGCGAGGGATCTCCGCAGCCGTAATCGCGCGCAAGAATTTCTTCAGGAATGAGCGCAAGAAAACGCTGGTTATAGTCCACCGGACAACACAGCTCCGCTTCCTCCTGCTGTGCCCCGGTGGCATAACGTGCTCTAACTGCCTGCTCGATATTCAGCACCTGTGTCATCGCTTCTTCTCCTTCTAGACCGCGCCCGTTAGAGTCGTGTCCGCATACTAGCGTATCTCTTCATCAGTGTACTAGGGTGCCACGGGCGATCAAGCTACCACCGCGGGTATCGTGCGGCGCGCTCTGGTGGAGGCTCGGGCTTTGCTCCACTGTTGACGGAGTCGCGCATCCATCTTATTTCGAGAGGGATGGCTACCCATGCTGAGGCAGACTGAATGCCAACGATTAAAGACGACGCGGTCTCGGAATCGGACACAGCGGCGGGCTTCCACCTCCGACCGCACTTCGAGCGTTTCAACCAAAAAAATGACGTGTTTCGTCGCTCGTGGTGGGATGAACGCATTCGGACCCGGAAGAGCGAGTTATTCTACGAGACGTATAGAGAGCCGCTCAAAACCTGGCGCAAGGTTGATGGCTTTACCCAAAAGGATTACGCGCTCCGCAATGCCGCCTGGCATGTCAGCGACCTCTTCACCGAACTCAAACAAGACCAGGATCGTCGGGAAGGCTTCTCCGACGAGTTTACCTTGTACCGAGATGTGGCCGCAGAGCAGATGGACCTTGGGACGCCCGCTCAAGCCGCGGCCGAAATAAAACGGGTCGGGAAAGCCTTTGGCGCAGATCTGATTGGCATTACAGATTACGACGAACGCTGGATGTACGTGAATAAATTCAGCGACATAAGTCAACGCGAAAAGCCGCAGGAAATACCCGAGGGCCTGTCGTCTGTCATTGTGGTTGCTCAGGCGATGGACTACGACCTGATTCGGACTGTTCCGTCTGCCCTGAGCGGGGCGGCCACTGGTCTGGGGTATTCGCACGACGCCCTCGTCGTGCTGTCACTCGCCCAGTACATCCGCAACCTCGGCTACAATGCGATTGCGAGTATGAACGATACCGCGCTCGCGATTCCGTATGCAATCAAGGCCGGCCTGGGCGAGTATGGGCGGCTCGGGCTGTTGATCACCAAAGAGTTCGGTCCTCGCGTCCGGCTCGGCAAGATTTTTACCAACCTCCCACTTGCGCCCGATAGACCGATTCGGTTTGGAGTGAAGGAATTTTGCGATACGTGTCGGCGGTGTTCTGAGGGCTGTCCGGTGAACGCCATTCCCTCGAACGCCCCGTCGGACGAAATCTATAATCAGTCCAACATCAAAGGAGTGGTGAAATGGACGGTTGATGGGGAAAAATGTTTCGGCTATTGGGCCGCCCAAAATAGTGACTGTTCGATTTGTATCCGGGTGTGTCCCTACAACAAGGACTTCTCCAAATGGTATACACGGCTCGGACGCTGGCTGGCCGGCACGCGCTTACGCAAGCTGATGTTGCGGCTTGATATTGCCCTGGGTTTTGGAAGCCGGATGCCTTCGAAGCGGTGGTGGCGGGGGGAAGGGGAAACTGCGGGTGGCTCCTGAGCCGCTTGGTGTGGGCAAAGGGGAAAAAGTGAGATCTGTCGCATAAAGCCGCCCTCTGCCCTTCCCCTTTGCCAGTCTTTTCATTTCTCCTAGCAGTCTCCCTGCCACACGCGCGACTACTTCCTTTTCCGCTCGCTCTTCCACGGTCCGTGCCAGTCTTCTGAGCACATCCGCCACGCGTTCTCCAGAGCTCACAAATCTGAACAATAAATCCTGCGGGAGCACGACCACCCCTCGGCTCCTCATCCCGCCTTGGCGATGATTCCGCCTCACACCGATTCTCGTGCAGGGGAACGCGCCCTCGAAGTAGGGGCACCTTCCGGCAGCCGCTCCTAGGTCCTTAACCCTAACCCCCAATCATCTGAGAGGGGTTAACGCGATAGCTGCCGAAAAAATCGTAAACTTCTCGGCGTTCCAAGATTCCAAGCCTAAACTTCTCCCCTCTCGATTTGAATATATAAGGGAAGGGAGAAAATATGAATAAAGAGACTCCGTATGAGAAGGATATAAGGTGAATATACAGATAGGAAGAATGCACCTTGACGGCCCCGTCTCCCAAAAAAAGACCCGATTCCGAATTTATTTTGAAAAACGCCTAAACCTTATCGATCTCGCTTTGTAAGTACGAATGAAAGGAGAGAGACACAATGGCAACGATAGTAATGGATCAGAAGATGTACATTGATCTGCCCCGGCCCGAGGACGAGAAAGACGGTTACTACGAGGAGCGCAAGGAAGTGGCGCGGGTGCGCGTCATGGACAGCGCCCGGGGAGCGGGGGAAATGATCGGGTGGTTGGAGTACCAAACGGACGACGAAGTGGGGCTGGTTCAGCCCGAAGGCTATCGGCTACCGGACGATGAGGAAAAGTACGTGCCGGACCTGGGCGACTGGCTGGCCGAGCGCTCTGGCGTCGACAGATTTTACTGGGGGAACATGGTGGTTCAAGAAGAGGTCTGGAAGGCCGTGATTGCACGGTTTCTGTAGGGATATGAACACGCCCTCGCAAGGTGACGACCTTGACGTTCGTCACCGCCTGGGGAGCCAAGAATGCAAAGGAGGAAGCAATGGATGAGTCCCGGCTCAGAATCGGCTACTACTACAGCAAGGAAAAAGGAACAATCGCCCTTGACCTCGACGACCTCCACAAGATGCTGAACGCCGGCCACGGCTACCACAAGATTACCAAATCCCGGCATTCGCGTTTCTGCGATGTCGTTGGCCGTAGCAGGCTCAATAACGACGGAGGGCTCGTATTCGTAATGGAAGCCGGAGCACTTGAGATAGAGCCGATGAACTTTGACCCCGTCCCGCGCCTGGTGGACATAGGAGAAATAGGGCGAGAACACCCCGTCCCCATGCCCAATGTCTCCAAGCCGGGAATCGCCACCGAGGAGCACCCTCTCATTCTCTCCTGTAAATGGGAAACCATCACCACATCAAAGGGGAGCAAGAAGGATGAAGAGACCGTCACCATTGCTCTTGACGATCTCCAACAGCTTCTGAACACCGGCTACGGCTATCACGAGATCATCCCATCCCGGTCGTCCGGCTCGGTCTCCATCATTCCAGCGAACAGAGCCGGGGAATAAAGGAAAGAGAGATGATGGATAGACGACCGATAGAATACTGTTACTGGGTGGAGGAGGGCCAATTCCTGGCCGGGGAGTATCCCAGGAACAAGGAGGACGACGCGGCTTCCAGGGCCAAACTGGCGGCGCTCACTAAAGCAGGGATCACCACCTTTATCGACCTGACCGAGGAGGGAGAGCTATCGCCCTATGCCCGGTGGCTGGACTCGGAGAGCCAGACCTATCATCGTTTCCCGATCTGGGACGTGAGCATTCCGGACTCGCCGGAAACGACCATAGATATCCTCGACACCATCGACACCCACATAGCCAAAGGCGATGTCGTGTACCTGCATTGTTGGGGAGGGGTCGGGCGCACAGGGACCATAGTAGGCTGCTGGTTGGTCAGGCACGGGCATCCTGGACCTGCGGCATTGGAGCGCCTGGCGGAACTCTGGGCTGAATGCCCTAGGCTCAGGACCTATAAATGATGATTGCTGGAGTGTAGTGTGGTGAGTGTTGGATACCCAGTCTCTATTGGAACAGGAGTTCTGTCATGTCAGGCCCTCCTCTGTGGCTCACCGATGCACAATTCGCCCGCTTGCA
>JAJDZM010000098.1 GCA_022824615.1 Candidatus Binatia bacterium
GGAAGACAACCAGCCCGGAAGTGAACAGAAAGACCGGGTAGGATCAGCGTTTGTCAGAACCCTCGTCAAAGCGGGGCAGGTCATCCCGGATCTCATACCAGGGCGCTTTATGACTCACCCAGATATGGCCCTGGGAGCGGACTCCCGGATCACCGTCCAAGGTTCCAATACGAAGGAGTATGGTCTGTGGATCACGGTCAAAATACGCATACACGTGCGAACCGCATCGGGAACAAAAACAGCGCTTTTTTCCGGGCGACGACTCATAGGCGGTCAGCGCGTCCTGGCCGGCAACAATGGTGAACCCCGCCTTCGTCACCAGCGCACTCGACCCATACACCGTGCCATTGATCTTGCGACACGTATGGCAGTGGCAATGCATGAAGCCACGAATCTCCTCGGTGATTTCAAATCGGACGGCTTGGCAGTGACAGCTTCCTGTGACCATATCTACTCCCCCGGTTTACTATCCTCCTGGAGCGTTGGGAAAAAAGAGCGGCTGACCGGCGATGGTATAGCCGGCAATCAGACTTTGGCCTTCCGGCCCGACCAGCCAGTCGATGAACTGCTGCCCCAGGTCGGCTTTCACATGCGGGTGTTTGGCCGGATTCACCAGGATCACCCCGTATTGGTTGAAAAGCTTCGGATCACCTTCCACCAGGATAGTGTAGTCAGCCTTGTTCCGAAAACTCAACCAGGTGCCGCGGTCGGTCAGCGTGTAGGCGCGCATTCCGACCGCAGTGTTCAGGGTTGCCCCCATGCCGGCGCCGGCCTCCCGATACCACGTCCCACTCGCCTTCAGCGGATCAACCGCGGCGATTTTCCACAATGCCCGCTCTTTTTTATGGGTGCCGCTTTCATCTCCGCGCGAGATAAATGCGCCCTGGATTTGGGCAATTTTTCTGAGCACCGCGCCGGCCTCCTGCATACCGGCAATGCCTGCCGGATCGTCCGCTGACCCAACAATCACAAAATCGTTGGACATGACATCATAGCGTTTCACCCCCCAGCCCTCGGCAACAAAGGCTTCTTCCTCAGGTTTGGCATGTACCAGCAGCAGGTCGCCATCGCCGTTACGGGCGTTCTTGAGCGCCTGACCCGTCCCGACCGCGACCACGCGCACTTCGATTCCTGTCTGCGTTTGAAAACGGGGCAGTATGGCATCAAACAAGCCGGAGTTCTGGGTTGAGGTCGTCGATTGAAGAATAATGAAGCGCTCCTCCGCCTGGCTGATCCCGCTCAAGAGCAGCCCCAGCGTCAGGCTGAGGACGATTCGCACGCACCACAATCGAGGCGTTGGATAGTGTCTCACTTTGAAATCCCCCTCACCCTAGCCCTCTCCCTCCAGGGGAGAGGGAATGTGTTTTGTAGGGGCAACCCCTTGTGGTTGCCCGGCCTGCTGAAAAAGCTGGAGCGCGGGAGAATGTTCAACGATCCGCCCCTGTTCAAGAAAAACAATTTCGTCTGCCAAGCGACGGGCCTGACCCCTATCGTGAGTCACCAGGATGATCTTCGTCCCGCGCCTGTGCGCGGCGAGAATCAGCTCTTCAATCACTTCGACGGAAGCCGGGTCCAGACTGACAGTCGGTTCGTCGAGCAACAGTACCTCCGGCTCAAGGACCAGGGCACGCGCAATGGCGACTCGTTGTTGTTCGCCTTGGGAGAGGACCCGGGCCGGGCGGTCCACGAGGTGTGAGAGGTTGGCAAGTTCCAGGATGTGCCGCAGGCGCTCCTCTCTTTCGGCCCGTGTGTACCGGCGCAGCTTAAGCGCGAAGCGCAGATTGGCTCCCACAGACCGCCGCAGTAAAACCGGGCGCTGGAACACGAGCGCTTGTCGCTGCCGGGCCTGGTCCATCCGTGGAGTTTCTCCCCAGCGGATTTCCCCCTCGGTTGGGGTCAGCAGGCCATGCAGCAGGCGCAGCAGCAGACTCTTACCCGCTCCGTTCGGACCCATGATGATGGTGCGGCTGTCCTGCTCGAGGGCCAGGTCGATGCCATCAATGAGGCGTTGTGTGCCCGCGGTATACACGAGTTGATGAACGTTGAGAGGAAACAAGGGCTGAGCGGCATCGGTCAATACTCGCTCGGGTCGCAGGTCGCTAGGCATAGGCGCTGTTGGAGGCGCTGAGGCGCAGGAGCGACACGGTGGTATTTACGCTCAGCGCAATCAGGATGAGAATGAGCCCCAGCGCCAGGGCAAGCGCCAAGTCCCCTTTCGAGGTTTCCAGCGCAATGGCTGTGGTCATCACCCGAGTCACATGTTTGATATTTCCACCCACGATGATAACCGCCCCCACTTCGGCTACGGCACGCCCAAAGCCGGCCAGGGCGACGGTCAGGAGGCTATACCGCGCATCCCACAACAGGGCGGCAACGGCCGTCTTCGGCGGAACCCCCAGCGATAAGAACTGCTCTCGATATTCGCGGTAGAGATCCTCTATCACCTGTCGTGACAAACTGGCGATAATGGGCGTAACCAGAATGGTCTGGGCAACGATCATCGCGGTCGGAGAATATAAAAGATGGAGCCAGCCGAGCGGACCGGCGTGAGACAGCGTCATATAGACCAACAAGCCCACCACAACCGGCGGCAATCCCATCAGAGCGTTTAAGAAGACGATGAGCGCACCACGTCCGGGAAAACGAAGAATACCGACTGTTGCTCCAATACTGAGTCCAATCACGCTGGCGATGGTGACAGCACTGAGACTCACTCTCAAAGAAAGGAGTATAATCTCACTCAGCGTAGGGTCGGCAGAAACGATGAGCTGAAAGGCCAGGGTGAAGGCTTGTCCGAAATCCTGCATGAGACTGCTATAGAGTGAACGCGACTTTGCCAGCCTCGCGAACCTCATAGCCCCCGAGTGCAGCCGCGCGTTCTTGTAATTCAGGGGAGGTCACGACGTCCAGCAGGGCTTGGACCGGTTTGGCAAAATACAGCTCTTTGGAGACCAGCAAATCAAACCGCTCCTCAACCATCTCGGTAAACGAGAGGCCCAACAACTCGGCCACCGACTGGACGGCCACCCCGACATCCGCCCGTCCCTGGAGCACGTATAAACCGACCTCCCAGTGCGTCCGGGCTTCGACCTTATAGCCCGCGATCCGTTCCGGTTTGATCCGGGCCTGCCGGAGTTGCTGATCAATGAACCAGCGCACCCCAGACCCGGCCTGACGGTTCACCAGACGTTTCTTCTTCCGCGCCAGTTCGGCCAGCGAGCGAACCGGTCTGCCGTCGGGCCGGGTAATCAATCCGAGCCGGCGATGCCAGAGGGTCACGGCTACCAGGTCGGGGCGTCCGGCTTGCGACACAAACGGCGCGTTGTACTCGCCGGTCTCGGGGTCCAGCAGATGGGCCAGCGCTACGTGGGTCTTCGATTGCTTCAGCGCTTCGAGACCACCGAAACTGCCCAGATTGGTCGTGTAAAAAAGGTGCTCAGGGAAACGCCGTCCGGCGAAGTCAATCAAGCTATCGAGCAAGAGATCGTTGCTGCCCGCGATTAAGAGCCCCCGTTCGGGTCCAAACTGGACTGCTCCTGAGGACGAAGCGTGCGGCGGCGGAGTTTGCGCCAGAGAATTCTGCTTGACCCAATCCTCCACCAGGCTTTGCGGGAACAGCCATTTACCGGTAACGCGCGTACACGGAATCGTGCCGTTTCGGATCAAGCGGTACACCTGCTTTTCGTTGATATGCAGATACGCGGCCACTTCGCGCGTGCTGAGCAGAGTTTCAGACATGGTATCCTTAAGAAAAAACTGACTGATTATTACTTATTCAAACTTATTCTGTCAAATAAAGACTCCTTATCCCTCTCTATAAAGCTATGGATACGCCTCACCATACAGCATGGCTGGTGCGTAACCCGCAAAAATACGCTACATGCGATGGGCAA
>JAJDZM010000255.1 GCA_022824615.1 Candidatus Binatia bacterium
GGCCTCCATTTCGACGGCAAGAATCCCACGCTGTTCCGCGTACTGAATCGCTTCTTGCGTTTCTCGAAACGGAGCGTCGGTTGTCCAGGTTGCCCCACGATAGACCGGCGGGTCCCCGTCTGAGAGGACGCGGGTAAACAACTCCAACAGGTCCGACCTCAAGAATGAGAAATTCGACGGCGGCAGATAATGATAGCTCGTGCCTTCGTCGCGCAGGGCTTTTTCGACCAGGATAAAAAACGGCGGCTCTTCTTTGTGGACAATCTGCCCGGAGGATGTGACGTGGATGAGCAACTGACAGCCGGAGGCAAATAATTCCTCGGCTACCAAAACGGCAAACGGCGCACCCACCACATGCCGGATAATACCGAGTTCAATCCCGCTGAGCGTGAACCGATATAAGGTCGTGTGGTAACAGGCCCAGGTGTCGTGTTCGGTCGCCTCGCCACGGTCCAGCAGACTGGCGACAATATCCCCGTCCGGGTCAAGCACGCAGATGCTCGGCACCTGACCTTCTGGCAGGCCCATTTGACGCCGCGCTTCGCGCAACAGATTTTCCGGGACAAATTGTGATGGCCGGTCGTAGGCTTTGTGTTGGAGAACCGGAGGAGAGGAGCGAGAGTCGGCCATAAGAGCGCTGGAAAACGTCACCCAGCGCTCTAAAAGCGCTGCAACGCAAAGACCGCGGTTGTGGCGCGTAAATTTTTGTAGTGCGGACTCTTCAAACGCCGGCTCCGGGATAAATAAATCTCTTCCAATATGCCAAAGCCCAAATGATGACAAAAGTCACAAAAGTCAGCCACAGTAAACGCTTGCCAGCGCGGCGCTTCGTACCAGCGCTCGGCCAGATCAAACACCTGCGGCATACGGCCGGCCACGAGCATTTCGAGCCGACAGCGCCAAAAACCCCAGTTCGGAAAGCTGACAATCGCGCGGCTGCCAACCCGGAGCATCTCACTCAGGATCATGGCCGGATCGTTCAAAAAGGGCAGGGTCTGGCTCAAAATCACCGAGTCAAAACTCGCGTCCGGGTAATCGGCCAGTCCCTCTTCCAGATTTCCCTGGCGCACGCTCAGCCCACGCCGGACACAGGCGAGCATGCCCTCTTCGCTGCGTTCCACGCCGCGTCCCGTCACCTGCTTGCTACGCACCAGATATTCGAGTAGAGCCCCGTCCCCACAGCCCAGGTCCAAAACCCGTGACCCGGCCGGCACCATGTCAGCAATGGCGAGGAGGTCAGACCGCAGCAAGACCGGACTCTCGCTCGATACAGTCAGACGCGGAGGCGCAGACGGTTCAGCCTCACCACTCATGCCGCAGCCTCGGTCTTTGTCTGCTCCTTTGGTGAGCCGGCGGGCGGGAAACCGGGCGGGAGGGCCACCCGCTCCGATTGGACCAAGCGCTCCAGAAAGCCGCTGAGCAGCTTGGTCATGGTTTCGACCTCAAGCAGGAACGCATCATGTCCCCACGAGCTTTGGACGTCCAAATAAGTCACGTCCGCACCGGCCGCGGTGAGCGCGCTGACGAGTTCCTTGCTGTGATAGCTCGGGTAGAGCCAATCGCTGGTAAAGCTCAGCACCAGGTAGTGCAGATCGGCCGAGTTGGCAAAGGCGGCCGCCACCGACCCGGTCTCTGCGCTCAGATCAAAATAGTCCATCGCCTTGGTCACATACAGATAGCTGTTGGCGTCAAACCGGCGCGTAAAATTGTGGCCTTTGTATTTGAGGTAGCTCTCGACCTGAAACTCGGAACGAAACTCATAGCCGTACCGCACCTGGTCCTGGAGCCGCCGTCCGAACTTCTGCTGCATGGACTCTTCGCTCAAATAGGTAATATGGCCAACCATGCGAGCGACCGCTAAGCCGGCATCGGGTTTGAGGCCCGCGTCGTAATAGTCCCCATTATTCCAGGCTGGGTCGGCATAGATCGCCTGCCGCCCCACTTCGCTCAAGGCGATCAGCATGGGGCTGTGATGGGCGGTGGTCGCAATGGGAATGGCGGCCTTCAGTCGGTGCGGATAATGCGCCGCCCACTCAAGCGCCTGCATGCCACCCATTGAGCCGCCGGCCACACATAGCAGGCTGTCTATACCCAGATGGTCGATGAGCCGGACCTGGGCACGCACCATGTCTCCAATGGTTACGACCGGGAAACGCATGCCGTACGGTTTGCCGGTCGCCGGCTCAGGAGATGCCGGTCCGGTCGAGCCGTAGCAGCCGCCCAGGACATTACTGCAAATAATAAAGAATTTATTGGTATCAAAGGCTTTGCCCGGTCCGATGCAGTCGTCCCACCAGCCAGTTTTGGCCTCGTCCGGCTGATGGTAGCCGGCCGCATGCGCGCTGCCGCTCAGGGCGTGCGTAATAAGAATGGCATTGGTCCGGTCGGCGTTGAGTTGGCCGTAGGTTTCATACGCCACGGTCATCGGCCCCAGGCTGGCCCCACTGTCCAACTGAAAGGGCTCGTCCTCAGCAAACGTCAACTGCTGGGGCTGAACGAGCCCGACTGAACCATTCGTGCTCATGCTCTATCCGTCACTCCCAGGGACCCACTCCAGCCTTCGGCCACCCCTCCGAGGAAAGGGGAAGGGAAAAATAGTCCCCTCTTGGGAGGGGTGCTGCAAAGCAGCGGGGTGGGTTCCGCATAAAAACGCATTCCACCTCGACCAGCCTACCCAGTAGCCGCGTGCAGGGCCTGTTCCAGGTCCCAGATGATATCGTCAATATCTTCCAAGCCAACACTCAGGCGGACAAAATCGACTGTTGCACCAGCACTGATCAACTCGTCTTCGTTGAGCTGGCTGTGGGTCGTACTGGCCGGGTGAATCGCCAGACTCTTGGCATCACCGACATTGGCCACATGGCTGTGCAGCTTGAGACTATTGATGAACTTCTCACCCGCGGCTCGGCCGCCCTTGATCTGGAATCCCATGATCGAGCCGGGTCCGAGCGGCAAATACTTCTTGGCCTTTTCATGGTCCGGACTGTTGGCCAGTCCGGGAAAGGCGACAGAATTCACACCGGCATGGCTCTCCAGAAACTCGGCGACCTGCTGGGCATTGGCGACGTGGCGTTCCATCCGTAAGCTCAGCGTCTCGATCCCAAGCAAGGTCGTAAAACTGTCAAACGGAGCCTGGCAGCCACCCACATCGCGCAGGATTTGCACCCGCGATTTGAGGATCAGGGCCGGCGCGCCGAGGTTGGCGTATACCAGGCCGTGATACGATGGGTCCGGTTCGGTAAAATTCGGAAAGCGTCCGCTGGTCCAATCGAAATTGCCGCCATCCACAATCATGCCGCCAATGGCGGTACCGTGGCCACTCAGAAACTTGGTCGTGCTATGGGTCACAATATGCGCGCCCCACTCAAACGGCCGACACAGATACGGCGTGGCAAACGTGTTGTCGATCATCACCGGAATATGGTGGGCCTGGGAAATGGCCGACACTTCATCAAAGGGAAAGACTGTAATATCCGGGTTGCCCAGGGTCTCGCCATAGATAATTTTGGTGTTGGGCTGGATCGCCTTTTCAAACTCCTCCGGCTTGGTCGGGTCCACAAAAGTCGAGGTAATGCCCATGCGTGGAAAGGTATGCGCGAACTGATTAAACGTGCCGCCGTACAGCCGACTGCTGGTCACAATATGGTCACCCTGACCGCACAGCGCCATGATAGCCATCATCTGCGCGGCGTGGCCGCTGCTGGCCGCTAACGCCCCCACCCCGCCCTCAAGGGCGGCGACCCGTTGCTCCAGCACATCGTTCGTCGGGTTCATGATGCGCGTATAGATATTGCCGGGTTCGCTCAGCGCGAACAGGTTGGCCGCATGCTCGGTATTCTTAAACTGATAACTCGTAGTGTGGTAAATCGGAACGGCTCGGCTGCCCGTCGTTGGGTCGGGGTTTTGGCCCGCGTGTAACTGACGCGTATTAAAGCCGTATTTACGTTCGTTGGTATCGTCTGCGCCCATGCAATTCTCCTCTTCCTTTCATGGCTCATACAGTCTTAGCCGATTCCGGCGCCTAGGGCTATAACACGGCTTCCGCCTCTCCTTATCCTCTCTTGAGATGGGAGGATGTCCGCTCGGTCAAGCGTTGTTGTCCCAGTCAGCGTCTCTGGCTATGATGTTCACGCTCGACAAAGCAAGAACGACAAAGGAGTACACGTTATGGCAGGACAATTCTGTGTCTCACTGACTCACTCAAAGGATAATACCGACAAGGCAACCGTCGCCTTTGTGGTTGCCAATGCTGCGGTGGGTTCGGACCAGGACACCCTGGTCTTCTTGAGCACCGAGGGCGTGCGTCTGGCCGTCAACGGCTATGCCGACGATATTCATGAGGACGGCTTTGCTCCGCTCAAAGAGCTGATGACCAATTTTGCCGAAGCCGGCGGCACGATATACGTGTGTTCGCCCTGCTTTAAGAAACGTGGTCTGGATGAGAACAATCTTGTGCCGGGGGCCAAGATTGTCGGGGGTGCCAAGCTGGTCGAGTTCCTGGCCGGTGGAACGCCGAGCGTGTCGTACTAGGGCATACCCTGCCCCTCTCCCAAAGGACAGCGCAGCACTGAGATAGGACAGCATGGCTTCCGATACTCAGACACATCCATACCAGCCGACGGACAGTTTTGACGGTGGAGACCTCGACTGCGGCAATGGCCTATTATTGTTGATCCGTAAGCATATTGATCCCCTTACCCCAGGCCAACTGCTCGAAATCCTGTCTACCGAAACCTCGGTCGTTGAAGACCTGCCGGCCTGGTGTCGTCTGACCGGAAACGACCTGATCTCCCACATCAGCCGGGGCAGGCAGAACAGCTTTCTGGTCTCAAAAGGCCCGGCCCCAGACCTCCGTTCCGCTGAACCCAAGTCATCGACTCCTCCAAAAAAGAAAAAGAAGGCGAAACCCCGTTCAGCACGCGAAAAGGAATACGCGCCGATTACCCAGCCCATCGCCGAGGTCGTGATTCCCGACCACCTTCCGCAGCCAGCCCCAGCCCCGAGCATTGCCCCTCTGGCAGTCATGGGCATCGGCAGTTGGCCGCGGCCGCCCTGGCTGTTACGCACCCTCAACGATCATCTCGAAGGCCGCATGTCGGCTGAAGAGTTTGCCCAAACCGCTGATGATGCCGTGCGGTTGGCGGTGGCCGCCCAGCAGCGTGCTGGCGTCGATGTGCTCACCGACGGCGAGCAGCGTCGGGATAACTACGCCAGCTTCGTCGGCGGGCTGCTCGACAACTGCCAGTTGGTTCCTATTACCGACCTGCTGCCGTATGTCGATGATCCCGAAGAGTTCGAGCGCGAGTTGCGTGCCCTGGACGTCCCGGCCGGCAAGGTACGCCATCCGGCGGTTTTCGGGCCGCTGGGCAGAAGCCGCTCGCTGACTGTTCACGAGGCAGATTTTCTTGCCAACCTGACCGACCGTCCGCTCAAGGTTGCCCTGCCCGGACCCTATCTACTGACCCGCACGATGTGGATGGAGTGCATCTCCGACCGGGCCTATGACACACGGGAAGAACTCGCCATAGATGTCATCCGGGTCTTACGCGAGGAACTCCACTTTTTACTCGCCGCTGGCGTCTCGTTGATTCAATTGGACGAGCCCGTCCTGACCGAGGTCGTCTTCAGCGGCACCTCAAACAATCGCACTTTTATGTGTGGCGCGCTGGGAGAGAAGCGCGAAGCGGCAGCGGAGTTGGCCTTTGCCGAATCGCTCATTAATCAGACGGTCGCCAATCTGCCCCAGGAACGACTGGCGTTACATATCTGTCGCGGCAACTGGACGCCGGATGAAAGCGTGGCCCTGGCCGGCGACTATGAGCCACTTCTACCCCTGCTGAAGAACGTCGCAGTGGGCACGCTCATGCTTGAACTCTGTACGCCTCGGGCTGGAGATGAAGCCGTGCTGCGCAGCCTGCCGGACGACCGGCGCGTCGGCGTTGGGGTTGTGAATCAGAAGACGCAAAGCCTTGAGACAGTAGACCAGATTGTCGCAAAGGCGGAGAAGGCCATCCGTCTTTTTGGAGCCGAGCGTCTTCTCCTGACCCCCGACTGCGGCTTTGCCACGTTTGCGGATAATCCCATCGCCTCAGCCACGCTTGCCGAACAAAAACTGACGGCCATCACTCAGGCTGCGACCATCCTTCGCGACCGGCACGGCCGATAGGTCGTTGTTACCGGCCCGCTCCGTCCGGAAGAACGCCGGACAGCCTCACACATACCAGCTTGCCCCCCTCAATCCTGGCCCCTCGCCCGTCTGGACTGATGGACAACGATATTTTTACAACCCAATTGCAAATACATTAAACTCTTGGTATTAGACTCTCGTTTATCAGAAGAGAAAGACTCCCCTGTGAGAAGAAGGAAATAAGAATCATGCGCTACAGAAGTATATTCCTACGAGGCTTCATCATTCGCTGGAGTGTCGCCTTCCTCTTTCTGTTCGTCTGGGCACTACCGGCTCTTGCCCAAAACGATGGGCAGCTCATCGTCGCCGACCCGGCAGCAGAGAAGCTCTACGTGTATGAACTCCCATCACTCACCTTGCAGGCGGAGTTCGATAACATACGCATGGCTCCACAGGCGGGCTTTCTTCCCCTCAAAGGAGAACGGCTCATTTTTATCAGTGAAGAGGCCGCCCCACACGACGAGCACGGCCATGAGGACGAGCACGGCCATGAGGATGAGCACGGACACTCTGACACCCACGGCGAGGCCAGACCGAGCGGCGAGATGATCATGCTCAAGATGAACCTCAAAGGGGAACCGGCCATCATTGGTCGCGCAGTCGTGAGCTGGACGGGTGGTGTCGGCCAGATTGCCGTGCATCCAAAGATGGAATTTGCCGCGGTTGCTTCGGGCACAATGCATGCCGAGGACGGCGACCACGAGGAGCACGGCGACCATGACGAGGAGCAGGGTGACCACGACGAGGAGCATGGGGACCATGACGAGGAGCATGGTCATGAGGATGACCACGACGAGCACGGCGACCATGACGAGGAGCATGGTCATGAGGATGACCACGACGAGGACGCGCATGACGACCATGACGCGGATGAGCATGGCCATGAGGATGACCACGGCACAGGCGGGGGGTCAGTCTCCGTGGTCGATTTACGCTGGTGGACTTCCTCGTCCTATAGCACCATTGTGACCGACCCGATTGAGAGTGAAGTGCCTGGTATAGCAATCGCCAGGAGCCCCGACATGCTTTTGCAGCGCCTCGGAAGCGAGCTGCCTTTTGCGTATAGCACTCAGGCTCATGATGACCACGAAGGCGCGGAAGAACACGACCACGAGGGCGAAGAAGACCACGAAGGTGAGGAAGAACACGACCACGAAGGCGAAGAAGACCACGAAGGCGAAGACGACCACGAGGGTGAGGACGACCACGAGGGTGAGGACGACCACGAGGGCGAAGAAGACCACGAAGGTGAGGAAGAACACGACCACGAAGGCGAAGAAGACCACGAAGGCGAAGAAGACCACGAGGGCGAGCATGAGGACGAGCATGAAGGTGAGCATGAGGACGAGCACGACGAGGAACATCATGAGGAAGGCATTCATGAAGCCTTTCGTCTCAGTCGCCTCATCAGAAACGAAGAGGCATTCCTCAGCGATGTTGAATTAGGCTCCCGGCCTCAGGGCGATGTGATCAGCCATAAGCTGAAGGTCTATTGCTCAGCGACTGACATGGGCATTGAGTGTTCAGACATCGATGGCGGAGATCTGACGCCTGGTATTACCCTGCCCTATGACACCGCTGAACGCAGTGGTGGACGTGCGGTGTATGTGCGCCTTGCCGATGACCAACGGACGGTTTTTTCCTTTATTCGAGATGATTCTGCGGATCCGACCGATTGGACCAAATGGTCAAACGACGCGTATATCGGCAACCTCGAAACCGGGGCAGTCACC
The DNA here is from genome assembly GCA_022824615.1 of Candidatus Binatia bacterium. GTDB lineage: Bacteria > Desulfobacterota > Binatia > Bin18 > Bin18 > Bin18. Next base: position 7,921 of record JAJDZM010000255.1, read on the forward strand.
CGAGTCGCCCTCGGTCCGGGACTGCTGCACCGCTTTGCCCTCTCCGAAACCGTGGCGCTCTACATTCTGCAAGGCCCGCAGGGCGATCGCGCGTTCCTGCTTGATGCCGACCCCCAGTCTCCGACATTCACGCAGATCATGGCCACGATTGTGCTTCCTGCCCTACAGGAGCCACTTGACCCGGACTTATCGCCATTTGCAGCGGGACAGCAGTTGCGACTCCCGGCACTGACTCCAGACGGGCAATGGGGATTTGTCACGCACGGCGGAGATGGCCTGATCTCGGTCATCAACACGACTCAGGCGGAGGTCGTCCAGCAGCTTGAGGTTCCCACACCGCTGGGCGGTGGAGGCTATGTCACTGCCGTCCAGAAAAAGATGAAGCTGTCAGATACGATTGGACGCTAGGGTTGCGGGTGACCGCTCAGCTCGGCCCGGGCCCTCGCCTTTGAGCGAGGGCCCGGGCTACCATCCGAGTCTAGGCGGCGCAACGGTCGCACCGGCCGGTGATCTGTACCTCAAAATGGTGATTTCTGATCGCACGAGGCGTACGGTCCGGTGCGGATACCTCGATGCTCGTATCGGGCAGACACTCGACCTCGCCACAGTCAATACAGGTAAAATGAGGATGTTGTTCGGTCTGGCCATGCGCCTGGTCACGCAATTCAAAACGCCAGACGTGATCGCCGTGGTCCGTTCGCGACAAGAGGCCGGCGTCAGTCAGGTCAATAAGATTCCGGTAGAGCGTCGCCCGGTCCAATCCCGCCGGCTCCAGGGCTTCGGCGATCTCCGCATGGCTCATAGGAGTGACTGCCTGCTGAAGCCGCTGCAACACAGCAACTCGGGGACCTGTGCTCCGCAGCCCAGTGGATCGAATCAGGGCGCGGAGTTCTGCGATTGATCGAACGATCCTTTCCTTTTTCATAGCGTCGCCCATCTTACCGATTTCTGTAGCCTCCGGCAAGAAAAAAGTACCGCAGGTCTACCGCTTACAACTGACAACGGAAGGCCACGTGCCCCCGCTCTACACTTCTCCCTCTATGTGAGATCTTTGCCACAATAACCTTTTTACAATATAGTTGCAAATACATCGAATACTTGATACTAGAGACCCGTGATGGACTGCATTTTGTTTTCCCAGGGTTCACCGTCTCTCAATCCCTCTCCGGGCAGAGGAGAGAGGGTGCTATGAGCGCCGGCCTTCCTTGCCCGGCCCCCCGACAGAGTTTCCCTCCTGTTACTCTGTTGGGGGTGCCTTTTTGTCTCACTCGGCTGGTTCCTGCGTTATGCTGTCTGTAAAAACACTATTCGAGCACGCTCCCAGCACCCCCATCTACGTCATTTCCGGCTTCCTGGGGAGTGGCAAAACGACCTTCCTGCAGGGTCTCCTAGCCTATGCCGCGTCACAGGGTCTCAAACCTGCGATCCTGATTAACGATTATGGAGACGTGAGCACCGATAGTGAACGCCTCCGGGGGCAAGGCTATCCGGCCAAAACGTTTGCCGATGGCTGTATTTGCTGTACCCTACGGCCGGATCTGAACGCCGCCCTCACGGCTCTCATCACCCAGCAGCCCGATGTCATATTTATCGAAGCAACCGGGCTGGCCGACCCCGTCCGCCTGTTGGATCAACTCACCCATATAGAGATGCTGTCACAAGCGTTTGTTGCCGCGATGATTGCCGTCATCGACGCGCGGGGCTCATCCCAACAGATGGCAGGCTATGGTCTGCGTTCGTTTGCTGAGACGGCAGACTTCGTTTTGATTAACAAATGTGACCTCGCCCATTGGATGCAGCTCGCAAGAACGGCTCAAGCCGTCCGACACAAAAACTCTCGGGCCAAAATCCTCCTGACTACGTACGCCGATGTGGATTTTTCTGAGGTACTGAGTCAGCAGGGGACTCGGTCGGCCCCTACCACTGCTCGCGCACCCCAGCATGACCATTTCCATACACTGACCTATCGCGCGCCGTGCTCCTTTGTCCCGGAGCCCTTTGCCGAAGTGATGCAAGCATTGCCCGACGAAGTCTGGCGGGCGAAGGGCTTCGTTCGCTTTCACGACTCCTCGAAACAATGGGAGTTACAGTTCACTGGAAAAGAGTTTTTTATCGGACAGGTGTCCTTGACCCCACAACCTCAGGATCATCTGGTGTTTATTGGCGCGGCGTTTGACCGTTCGGCGCTTCTTGCCGCGCTCGACTCGTGTCTCGTACCGCACTAGAACCATGGCGGTCCGGGTCGGCTTGACAATCCCCGGTCGTTCTTTAATAATGATGTTGCTATTACAACTACTATGCAACAAGGAACCCTCATGCGCACAACACTCGTGATCGCTCTCATCTCGGCCACCTCCATCCTTTTGTCCCCGCCAGGCGCCAGCGCCCAGGCCGGCGACCCGGCCGAGGTCCAAGCCCTCCGCAGTCAGGTTGACCGTCTTCAACAAACTGTCGAGCAACTCCAGCACACCATCTTGCAGATGCAGAAGGACTCGACCTCACGGGATCAGGCACTCGAGCAAAAAGTCGAGGCACAAGAGGCGCAGGTCCAGGCAATACAGCGACAACAAGTTGACCCTATGGCCGCCCAGGTCGTCTCTCCGCTGGACCAGGCGCTGGACGAACTCGGTGTCCCGGACTTTGCGCCAGCAGCACCGGACCGGCGGGCGCTGTGGTCACAGCCGCTGGGTGGAAACGCGCAGTTACGCCTCATTGATATTTCGGCCGATGTGCTGTTCTTCGCCGGCGGTTCCAGCGAGCGAGACGCCGCGATTTCGACGCTACAGGGAGGAAGCCACGACCCGAAACAACGCGGCTTCACCCTGGGTCAGGCCGAACTTTCCCTGTCCGGCGCGGTCGACCCCTACTTTACCGGCGAGGCGCATATCCTCACCTCGGTCAACCCAAGCACCGGCGAGACCGCGTTTGAGCTTGAGGAAGCCTTTCTCACCTCGTCGGCCCTGCCCTATGATCTTCAGCTTGAGGTCGGCCATTTCCTGACCGAGTTCGGTCAGATCAATCCACAACACCCCCACTTCTGGGATTGGATCGATCAACCGGTGGTCAACTCCCGCATGTTCGGCGGAGACGGCATGCGGCAAGCCGGTTTTCGGGCCTCATGGCTTCCCCCCACGCCGTGGTTCTCCGAGTTTCACTTCGGCATGCAGAACGCGGGCGGTGTGACCATGGCCAGCTTCCTGGGCGGAGAACTGGCCCATGCCCACGGGGGCGGCGGTGACGCGCACGGTGGCGGCGGTGACGCGCACGGGGATGAACACGCCGACGAACACGGACACGCCGACGAACACGCTGAGGAGCCGGCCGGCGGCATTCATGGCGACGGCATCGCCGGCCGGCCGATTATCGCCCAAGACGTGCGCGGCTTTGGAGATTTCCTCTATCTGACCCGTTTGGAAAACTCGTTCGACTTCACCGACGATGTGACTGCGGTGTTCGGCCTGTCCGGTCTGTACGGGCCAAACTCGACCGGGCGGGAGGCCGACACCTGGCTGTACGGGCTGGACATGAAGTGGCGCTGGCAGCCGGCCGGCAATTTCGGCTATCCGTTTCTGACCTGGCAGACTGAACTCATGAAGCGCGACTACCACATGGACCGCTACACCCAGGAAACCGAGACCGGCGATCTCGCCACTCTGCCGGGCCGCACGCTCAAGGACTGGGGCCTGTACACCCAGCTTTTGTACGGGTTTCGGACCGGATGGGCCGCCGGCCTGCGCTATGAGTATGCCGGCGGGAGTGGGCAGAGCATCGGCGGACGCAAGAACGACCCGTTCCGGGATGACCGCCACCGCCTCTCTCCGTTGCTGGTCTGGCGGCCGACCGAGTTCTCACGCATCCGGCTCCAGTACAACTACGATGTGGCCAGCCACCTCAATGACGACGCGCACACCATCTGGCTCGGTTTCGAGTGGCTGTACGGTGCCCATGCCGCGCACAGCTTCTAAGCGAACAGCAGGAGAATAAGCCCATGTTGAACATCCGTTTTCTTATCTCCGTCATAACACTCGTGAGTCTGGTTACCGGCTTGTGGTTGACCCCGTTCGCCCAGGCCCAGCCGCTCAAAGCCTGTGCCACGGTGCCCGACCTCGGCAGCCTGGTCCAGGAGATCGGTGGCGAGCAGACCACGCTGACGGTCTTTGCCAAAGGGCCGGAAAACCCCCACTTCGTGGTACCCAAGCCGAGCTTCATCAAGGCCCTGAGTACTTGCGATGTGTATATTCAGGTCGGTCTGGACCTGGAAATTGGCTGGGCGCCGCCCCTGCTGCAAAATGCCCGAAACGGCACTATTCTCCCCGGCGGCCAAGGCTATATCGATGCGTCCATGGTCATTACTCCGCTTGAGGTCTCAAGCACTCCGGTCGACCGCTCCATGGGAGATATCCATCCATTCGGCAATCCGCACTATCTGCTCGACCCCATGAACGGCCTGCGGGTGGCGCGGCTGCTGCGGGACCGGCTGAGCGCGCTCCGGCCGGCCAGCGCTCCGTATTTCGCCGAGCGCTATGCCGACTTCCGGCGGCGCTTAGGTGTGGCCCTGGTCGGCGAAGCCCTGGCCGACGCCTACGACTTCGAGAAGCTGGCAGTGCTGGCCCGGCACGGACGGCTGGAAACCTTTCTCAAGAGTCAGGGCCAGGAGGCCCTACTGGGCGGCTGGCTCGGCAGCCTGCTGCCCCATGCCGGCAGCAAACTCGTCGGCGACCATAACGCCTGGGTGTATTTTGCCGACCTCTTCGGACTCGACATAGTCGCCTATCTCGAACCCCTGCCGGGTATACTCCCAACCACGAAACATATGGGCGTGGTGATCGAGTTGATGAAGACGAACAGGGTGAAAGCCGTTCTGACAGCGGCCTATTACGATCCCCGCTATGCCCAATTCGTCTCCGAGAACTCTGTCGCGGCCATCGTCCCGATGGCCGAACAAGGCGACTCTCGCCCTGGCACGGCACACTACCTCGATATGGTGGATTACAATGTGAAGCAACTCTCAGCGGTGTTGGGAGGAACATCAGAGTAGAGTCGTCAAGAGCCGTCAGGGGAACGCATGCTTTCACATCCAGCTCTCGCCCTTTTTCCGAAGCCAGGTACAGCCCCTCTGTGGATTGACCAGGTCGGGGCGGGACTGTCGCTGGCCTGCGCTGCTCATTGCATGGCGACCCCCCTGCTCCTGTCTCTGCTCCCGTTCGTAGGGCTCGGCTTTCTGGCTGACGAATCGGTGGAAACCCTGCTTCTGGGCACCTCACTCGTACTGGCCGTGGGGAGCCTGTGCTGGGGATTTCGCATTCACCACCAACGCCGTACCTTGCTTCTCCTTGGAGTGGCGCTCTTGTTCATCGTCGGTGGGCGTTTTTCTCCCGAAGAGACGGCCGAGGTCGTGTGTGTCGTTCTCGGAGCCGGGTTGCTGGCGGGCGGGCATCTGCTGAACCGGCATCTGTGTAAGACCTGCTTGCAGTGTCAGGCCGCTGACTAGTACAGTACGGCCTCATGGGCAGCGATATTGTTCTGCAAACGACCAACCTGTCGGTCGGGTACGGCAACTTTGTTGTGCTCGGACGCGTTAATCTGACGATTCGGGCCGGCGAATTGTGGTTCGTGCTGGGCCGAAACGGTAGCGGCAAGACCACCCTGCTCCAGACTTTGCTCGGACTGCTCAAGCCGCAGACGGGCCGCCTCTACCGGCAGGTAGCCAACGGGGTCGGATTCGTGCCGCAGCGCTGTGACATCAATCCCACGCTGCCGATTACGATTCGTGAGTTCGTTGGCCTGGGTCTTGTCGGCACCGGCCTGAACCGGACCATACGGCGGGAGTATCTGGACCGGGCGCTGAACACATTTGATCTGGCCCAACTGAAGCACAAGAACTACTGGACGCTGTCGGGTGGCCAGCGCCAACGTGCGCTGGTTGCGCGAGCGATGGTGAGACGCCCTGCCCTGTTGATTCTGGACGAGCCCACGAACAACCTTGACCTGGCCGCGGAAGGTGACTTCCTGCAAACCCTGACCGATATTCATAAGCGGGAGAACAACACCTGTCTGTTCGTCACCCATAATCTCGGTATTGCCGAACGCTACGCCACCCATATCGGCCTGGTCGCCCAGGGAACTCTTATTGCCGGTCCCAAAGCCCAGGTGCTGAACGAATCCAACCTGGACCGCGTCTATGGTCGCGGCCAGCGAATTCATCTGCACGTCTCGCCAGAAGGTTCGTCCGACCTGCATTCCCAGGCTTCGCAATGATCGACAGTTTCGTGAGTTCGTGGCCGCTCTTCCAGAATACCTATCTGTCCGGCTGGCTGATTGGCATTCTGCTCTCGCTGATCGGGGTGCTGGTGGTCGCCCGTGACCAGATTTTTATCGGTGCGGCGGTTTCACAGGCGTCATTGTTGGGTATTGCCTTGGGCATCTGGTCTGGCAGTCTGCTCGGCGCCGATTCCTGGTGGAATTCCGATCTGGTCCACTCCCTCATGGGCGGGCTGTTTGCCGTGCTGGCCGCCTTTCTCACAACGGGCGGCGGACGGCGAGCCGGTCAGGAAACACACGAGGCTATTACCGGCTGGGTCTTTTTGTTCTCGGGGAGCGTCTCCATTCTGCTGCTGGCCCACAGCCCGCACGGCATGGAGGAAGTCAACCGTCTGCTGTCCAGCACGATCATTGGGGCACGAGTGGAGGATGTCTGGATTTTTGCCGGTATGGCGCTGCTGACCGGCTCGGCCCTGGTTGTGTATTACCGGTCCGTCCTGCTGGTCACTCTTGACCCGGTCATGGCCCGCGCGGCCGGCCTGAGAACCGGGCTCTGGGATGGTCTGCTCTCGACCTGGCTCGGTCTGGCCGTCGGGTTTTCCATCCGTGTTTCCGGCGTCGTATTTGCTTTTGCAAGTCTGGTGCTTCCCGCCCTGATTGCCAAGAGCCTGGGCCGAACGGCCGGCAGCCTGTTCATCCTGGCTCCGCTGCTCTCTCTCGGTATGAGTGTCTTCGCCTTTATTGTGGCAAATGCGTACGATTACCCCCCCGGCCAGATGGCTGCCGCCTGCCTCGCCCTGCTGTTGGCCGCGGCCTGGCTCTTTCGCGCAATGCGACCGCGCTAGATACCCTCCCTTTTCGTCAAGTTTTTCTTTCTTCTCCGTCCATGAAAAGATAGAAGGACAGGGGCAGAGGGAGGGCGACGGATGGAGAAAGCACGGGGCTCCCCATACTGGCTGCGGGTAGGGATCGTCCTGGTTGTCACCACCATGCTCTATAACGTGGTGGAGGCAGGCATTGCACTGTGGGCCGGTGTTGAAGCGGCGAGCATTGTCCTGATTGAATTTGGCTCTAACAGCGTCATTGAAATCGTAGCTGCCAGTGTCCTCATCTGGCGGCTGCGCCTTGAGGCGCGCGGGGCGGATTCTGACCGGGTCGCCCGCGCGGACCTGATAGTCCACCGTTTTGTGGGTCTGTCTTTTATGGCCCTCGCCCTGTATGTCCTGATCCAGTCCGTTTGGATGCTGTGGCATCAAGAGGTCCCGAACGTGAGTGTCATCGGTATGCTGCTGGCCACAGCCTCACTCATCATTATGCCGCTGGTCTCGTTCGGAAAGTTGCGGGCGGCAACAGAGGTCGGCAGCCGGGCGCTACGGGCCGAGGCCAAGGAGACGCTGGCCTGCTCCTATCTGTCGTTTACCCTCTTGCTTGGACTTGGGGCAAACGCGGCGCTTAGCTGGTGGTGGGCCGACCCGGTCGCGGCCCTGCTGATGATTCCCTGGCTGGTGAAAGAAGGGCTGGAGGGCCTGTCAGGCAAGGAGCATGAAGCCGAGTCACAAGCTGTCCAGGCGTCCGTCAATCCTTCATGACATGTCTTCATGCGGATGACTGCTTCAGCTTTACAACAGGACAGCCACTACATCTGGCTTGTATTGGCAACTCTGAGGGGATAGTAGCGCGTGCTCCAAATTGGTAGGCTGATCTATCCCGGTCAGAGGACGCTTTGAGCACGGCTTTCGGCGGAACGCGATTATGACAGCATTTTGGGTAGCTGGTGCGACTTTTGTTCTGACCCTTTGTGGCGGGCTGCTCGTTTTACGCCTCCAGGTCTACCAGGGCGTGGTTTTTGCCTTTTGCGCGGGCGCCCTGATTGCCGGGGCATTGATGGAGGTGATTCCGGAGTCGCTGGAATTGCTCTCGACCACCGGCTCAACCTTCCATCACCATCACATCTTATTGTCCTGTGCTTTAGGGTTTCTGTGTTTCTATCTCGTCGAGCATCTCACCCATCAACGCGAGACACCCGCCGAACAAGCCGCACACCATGCTCACGCCCCACACGCCGGCCTCTGGGGTGCAACCGGCATTCTGGTGCATAGTCTTTTTGATGGATTTGCCATAGGCCAGGGCTTTCACGCTGGCGAGCATGTGGGCTGGGCGATTGCTCTGGGTATTACGCTTCACAAAATAGCGGACGGTGCGAGCATTGCCGGCGTCATGCTCGGGACGCAGCAGACCGTTCGGGCCACCAGAATCATGCTCGTTCTCACCGCCCTGGCACCCCTTGCCGGCGTCTATGCCCAGTCGTTTGTAACCTTTCAAACAGCCTTGCTCGCCCTGTTGCTGGCGTGGTTTGGTGGGGTCTTTCTCTATCTGGGGGCCGGCAGTCTCCTCCCCGCAGCACATGATGCCAGCCACTCACGCCAGCTCCCGGTGGCAACCCTTGCCGGCGTACTGTTTGTCTACGGAGCGCAGCTCCTGACGCATCATTGAGGAGAGTCAGGACGCGTCGCTATGACTCCGGCTTTTTCCAATGCCTGGATTTCAGCCGGCGTACAGCCAATCTCGGTTAACACCTCGGTGGTATGCTCACCGTACAGTGGAGAAGGACGAGCCAGCCGGGCCGGTGTCGCGGACAGTTTCGCAGCCGGACCCAATACCTGTACGCTCCCCCCAACCGGATGTTTCATCTCCTGCACCATACCGCGCGCTTGAATATGCGGGTCGGCAAAAACCTCGGCGTAATTTGAGATCGGGCCGCACGGGACGCCAACCTCTTCGAGTACGGCGAGCCAGTGCGAGCGCGGCTGCTGGGTGGTGACGGATTCTATTTCTCGCGTGAGTTGATGGCGGTTTTTGACGCGCAGACCATCTTCCGCGTATTCGGGCCGGTCTAACAGTTCGGGGCGTCCAATAGCATGGGCAAACTTTTCCCACGTCCGGGTGTTGGCCGCGCCCAGATTGATATAGCCGTCCGCGCAGCGAATCGCCTGATACGGGGCCGACATCCGATGGGCCGAACCCATGGGCTCGGGGATACCCCCGGTTGAGAAATACTGAGTCGATTCCCAGACCGACAGGGCCACACCCGCTTCCAGCAACGACGTATCAATATATTGGCCCTCGCCTGTTTTGAGCCGATGGATATAGGCGGCAAGAATGGCTTGTTCGGCAAAGAGACCGGCCCCGAGGTCGGTCACGGGAATCCCGCATTTGACCGGTGGCCGGCCTGCCTCACCCGTCACTGACATAATGCCTGACATGCCCTGAGCCACGAGATCAAAGCCGCCTTTGAGCGCGTACGGGCCGGTTGAGCCAAAGCCGGATACAGAGGCGTAGATGAGGCTGGGCTGCTCCTGCTTCAGACTGTCATAGTCCAGGCCGAATCCGGCCATCACCCCCGGACGATAGTTCTCCACCACCACGTCAGTCTGTCGGGCGAGTGCCCGCACGATATCCTGGGCGCGGCGGTCTTTGAGATTGAGCACAATACCGCGCTTGTTCCGGTTGACCGCCCAATAGCCGGCACTCTCCATCCCCTGCCGTTTACCCATGCGCCGGGTGGTATCGCCGCCGGGCGGCTCGACCTTAATGACATCGGCTCCCAAGTCCCCAAGGAGCATGGCGCAAAACGGCCCGGCCATGACCTGGGTAAATTCCAGGACGCGAACTCCCGCGAGTGCCTGTTTCATAGCTTTCCCTCATTTCTCATGGGCTCAGCGTTCTCATACCAAGGCTGGACGGAACAAAACAAGCACGGACCTGCGCGTACGAGCGCTCACCGGGGAGCGATATGAAACGGAGAAACCAGAGAGAAAAAAGGTGGGAAAGAAAATGGGCCTGGGGGAGGCTTCATGAGCGACGATGCTCGTGGTGACGTTTTGATTCGTTCTCCCCGTAGTGAACAACCCCTTTGTCAATCCGAATAGTGAAGCAACAGGCCGGATTCGTACACGCCCAGACTTTGAAGTCGAGATCTGATCCTCGCGGACCGTAGTCGGACAAGGGGACAAGCATTCCTTTTGGACATTTTCGACACCGAGGAAGATCCACGCCAACCACCTCCAAGGGCAACCGATTAAACCTATACCTATAGTATGCCAGAGAAAAGGTTTGGGAGACAAGAATTTTTTTACAACTCCCCGCTGAGAAGGACCAATCTTCTCCCATGTGTCCGGCTCAGGGCTTTTGGCCGTACCATAAAGGTGGTATGCATCCCTATGGCGGGCATGGACCAATATCAAGAGGATCAAAAGGTGGATAACCATGGATGTTTTTAAGCAGGTCGCCGGCCAGATTGCTTTTTCGTCCGAGAAGATGAAAAAAGTCAATCTGTTTACGACCGACCGCATGTTTTGCGATGTGTACTGCTTTGAACCCGGACAGGAGCAGACGCCCCACACGCATACCGGCTCCGACAAAATCTATTATGTGCTTGACGGACGGGCCACGGTCCACATCGGACAGGAAACCAGGGAACTCGGGGCTGGCGACATTGCGATGGCTCCGTCCGGGGCCGAGCACGGTGTCAGCAATACAAGTGCCGGCCAACTGACCATCCTGGTTTTCATGGCCCCAAAACCGTCATAGGGAAGGCATATGGAAGAACGCGACGCTGTCAGCGCGGCAAACCAGGCATTTTACCGCGCCTTTGAAACCCTGGACATCAAAGAGATGGAAAAGGTCTGGCTGCAAGCCAGTCACATCAAATGCATCCATCCGGGCTGGCCGCTCCTGGCAGGCTGGGGGCCGGTTATGGCGAGTTGGGAACGGATTTTTGCCAATACGCAATCCATGCGGTTTGATTTGACCGATGTCCGTGTCGAAGTGGCAGGGAACCTGGGCTGGACGGTCCTGATCGAAAATCTCGAATCGGGCGGACCGGACGGAACCTCCCGGTCGCGGATTCTGACGACGAATCTGTTTGAAAAGCGGGATGGCCAGTGGTTCATCGTGCATCATCATGGCTCGCCGATTTTCGCGCCATCAACGCCGGCCGCAGACCAACTCCACTAGTACGACTCGCCTTGCCCGCTTTACCGAGCCAATGGTAGAGTAACACGACTGAAAAGAGCCACGAACAGGAGGATGTAGGACGGATGCTCATACCAGCGACTCAGCTGCGCGTGGGGGCGCTTGTCATCTATCAGAACGATCTCCATCGCATCATGGACTTGATACACGTCACTCCCGGCAATAAACGCGGCTTTGTGCAAACCAAACTCCGCAATCTGCGGAGCGGCTTACAAACCGAGCATAAATTCAGCTCGAACGACAAGGTAGACCGGGTCACGCTCGAACAGCGAGAAATGGAATATCTGTACGAATCCGGCGAGGAATACTGCTTCATGAACTCCGAGGATTACGAGCAGATTACGTTATCGAAAGACCTGCTTGGCGATTCGGTGCACTATCTTGTCCCCAATATGAAGATCACCCTCGATCTGTACGAAGACAATCCGGTCGGCATCAGCCTGCCGAAGACAGTCGATCTCACCGTGACCGACACCCCACCCGCCATGAAGGGGGCCACCGTCACCAACGAGCTGAAGCCGGCCACCATGGAAACCGGTCTGGTCGTCCGCGTTCCGGGCTTTATCGACGTGGGCGAATCCGTTCGGGTAGACACCGAAACCGGAGCATATGTCTCCCGGGCCAAATAGGCCGAACAGCGACACGGGAAAGCGCCGGGCATGAAACGTTTTTTCCTGGGTCTGGGGGTCGGCCTGGTGCTGGCGCTATTCGGCCTCGGGGCGGGCCTTGCGATTCTGGTCTACACGCCAGTGAGCGCCACTGGCACCACCGTCAAACCGACCCTGCTGATCGACCATGAGCGCATCGCCGTCTGGAAACTCGTACTGGAACCCGGCCAGTCCACCAGGCAGCATACGCACGAGTTTGACGAGGTGGTGATTTGTCTTGAGGGTTCAAAGCTCAGGGCAACACTCGCCGGGCCGGAGCCCGAACGCCAGACACATTATCCTGAGGCCGGCCAAGTCATTATGCCCCCGGTCAAAGGCGTGACCCACACGCTGACCAACGTCGGCGACACACGCTACAGCCAGATTTCCATTGATTTGAAGGAGTAGTGTCGCAAGAAAACTTTACTATTCTCTAAATTTTTCGATCCAATAAAGACAGTATTTAGGTATCCTGACGCGGCGCTTCCCCTTCGGTGGAGATTCTCTGACAACTAACTTTTCCAAGATCACCTTGCTGGTCACCCCGTCACCCAATTTCGCTTTCAGTTCTTTATAATATTTATACTTCGTCAAGGAGTCCGAATTTTCCACCAAGACTCCATTGACGCCTTAGGTCACGTCAAGTAACAAGAAACCGATGACCGTCCTCGCCTTCGACACGTACAAAGCCGTTAAGGCGCTTCGGGAAGCCGGGGCCGATGAAGCCTTGGCAGAGGCCGTCGTTGCCACGGTCGGTGACGCTATAGGCGGCAATGTGGCTACCAAGGCCGACCTCGCCGAAGTCAAAGCTGAGCTAAAGAGCGAGATTGCCGCCGTCAAGACCGAGATTGCTGAAGTAGAAGCCCGGCTCTACCGCCATCTGTGGATAATGGCCGCCGGTATTGTCGGTCTGACCGTCAGCCTCACCGTTACCTTAGTCAAGCTGACCTCCTGACCATCTTGGCGTCACTACTGTTCATGTAAAAAATAGGCTGTAGCCGCGCCGCTCTCGTCGTGCCGGACTTGATCCGGCATCCTAGAGTTGGGGGTGCCAGCTTCCGCCCAGAATGACGGAAGAGGAAGGACCGAATTCGGCACCGGGCGCCTATCCTCCAAAATAGTTTTTGGGGTTTTCGACCGTCATGGTGTGGATGGTGCCCTCGCTCACCCCGGCTCTGCTCAGTTGCGGGATGATATTTTTCAGGATGTGGGCGAAGTTCCAGTTCGGACAGGCCGCAATGAACTGCTCCCACGCCTCGCTCTGGCGGCCCATCATGCAGTGCACGGCGTCGTGCGACAGCATAATCCGGTCATGGCCGACGGCCAGCAGACCGATGAGGGAGGCCAGGCGCATTTTGTCTGAGGCAATCGTCTCTATGCCAAAGCGGTCAAAACCCATCCAAGCGCCCCGCTCAAGCACGTCGAAATAGTAGCGCATATCCCCTACGCCGCAGGCATGGCCGATCATCACCCGGTTGAAATCAACCCCTTCGTCTTCAAAAACGTCCAGGGTCTCCCGCCCGAAAGGACCCAGCTCATCGTTGTGACACAGAATCGGCACCCCCGTGGCCTTCTGCGTCCGCGCTGCGGCTCGCAAGCACGTCTCCTCGTGCTTGCCGATACTCGTTGCCGTCTCGGTCATGCCCGGAATGCCGCCGGTTGCGGTTTTAATGATACCGGCCTTAATCCCGGTATTCCCGATCCCTTCAGTGATCTCACGCACATAGACCTCGGCGATATCGTCCGCCCCCAGACTCCGAAAATGCGGTGGGATGCCCAAGGCTTCGTTGTACAGGCCGGTGGCAATGATGACGTTCAGACCGGACCGCTCGGCGCACTCGGCGGCGAACTCCGGGTCGCGGCCGAGTTCCATGGGACAGGGGTCAACAAACGATGTCACCCCCAGGTCTTTAATCTCCTTAAGCTTTTCTGCTGCACTATCGAGTTCCTTCTTACGGTCAAAGCCGGTATTGTCCCACTCATAACCGGGGAAGCCGACCGTCAGATGTTCGTGTACGAGTGTAAACCCCAACTCGGCAGCGGTCGTGTCGCCCAGAACGGTTTGTACCTTCGCCATCACATTCCCTCCTCTATGATGTTGATCGTTTCTCTCTATCCCAGCCAAAAAAGGATGTATAGGTGCATCGATTATGCTGCGGCAGGCTGCCAGGTCTGGCGTATGATCCGTAATGCCTCATCTATGTCTGCGGTCGATATGCCGTAGTGCGTCACGGCGCGGAAGCGCTCGCCACCGATGTCACCGACTTTAACGCCGGCCTGTCCGAGCACCTCGGCAAAAGAACCGCCGTTGGCGTGAGGTGTCGGCACGGAGAAAATCACGAGATTGGTCTGGACCGTCTCCAGATCAATATGCACACCGGGCAGTTCAGCCAGGCCCTCAGCCAGCCGCCGGGCAGTCTGGTGGTCTTCGGCCAGACGCTCGATCATTGCGTTCAAGGCTACGATTCCTGCCGCAGCAATAATACCCGCCTGGCGCATCCCGCCGCCGACCATTTTCCGATAACGTCGAGCCCGCCGGATCAACTCCCGACTCCCACACACGAGAGAGCCGACCGGAGCGGACAGTCCTTTGGACAGGCAAAATTGGACCGAATCGATGTCTTGGGTGAGTTCCCTGACGTCACAGCCCAGGGCCACCGCGGCGTTAAAGATACGTGAGCCATCGAGATGCACCGGCACACCGGCCGTATCGGCCAGTTTCCGGACGGAGCGCAGATACTCGACCGACAGGACCGTCCCGCCGCAACGATTGTGCGAGTTCTCCAAACAGATCAGACCCGGCGGGGCGTAGTGCTCATCAGCGGGATATATAGCCCGTTCGATATCCGGCAGGGCGAGTTCTCCAAAACGGCCCGTGGGCACGGTGTGAAAGGCCAGCCCGCCTAGAGCCGACGCACCCCCGGCTTCGTATTTGAAAATATGGCACTGGTCGCCAAGAATGACATCCTGCCCCCGAGTGCAGTGGCTCAGCAGGGAGACCAGATTTCCCATAGTTCCACTGGTCACCAGCACAGCGGCCTCTTTGCCCATCTTTTCCGCAGCAAGCTCTTCCAGCCGATTGACAGTCGGGTCTTCGCCCATGACATCGTCACCCAGTTCGGCCTGCGCAATGGCGTCGCGCATGGCTTGGCTCGGCAAGGTTACCGTATCGCTCCGAAGATCAATCATCGTATATTCCTCACGTCCTCGGCTCACATTCATTTATCGTCTGCGTAACCATTCGGTCTCGCGGCGCTCGCGCTTGGTCGGACGCCCGCCGCCCCGTGACCGGAAAGACGACTGGGCAAAGAAATCGAAGTCCTCGTCTTGCGGCGAATGGTCCTCATACAGTAAACGGGCTTCGGTTGCCGGGCCTCGTTTATCAGAGACCGTCAGCACCTTGAGCTTCTTGAGTCCGTGCGGATGGGTGAATTCGAGCGTATCATCCACTCGCACCAGTTTATGCGCTTTTGCCGTATGCCCGTTGACCTCGACCTTCCCGCCCTCACAGGCTTCAGCCGCCAGCGAGCGGCTCTTGTAAAACCGTGCAGCCCACAGCCAGCGGTCGGCCCGTACTGCCGGTGCGCTCATATCGAGTGCTAAGTCGGTCGATTTTTTTGCCCTTCGGCTCATGGGGAGAGCCCGTGTGCGGAGGGTCGCCCTACCCGCCAAACGCATCCAGGACCGCGTTGACGCCCCGCTCATAATCGCCATCAATCGCGGTCGGATACAGTATCACATACGACGCGCCAGCCCGCTCAAACTCGTCAAGCTTTTTCTGACACTCCTGCGGGCTGCCCAAGGCGGCGACCTGCTCCGCCATTTCTTCGGACACGGCTTCGGCGGCGGCAGCCATGTCGTTCTTTTGGGCCGCCGCCATAATACCGGCAGCTTCTTTCTCAAAGCCCTGCCGGACAAAGAGCCGGTTGTAGTACGGCATACGCCCATAAAAAGACAGGGTTTGTCGTACGGAGCGGAGCGCAACCGCTTTATCCTCGCACACACAGCAATGCATGATGAGCCCGATTTGTATATCCGCGGGTGAACGTCCAGCCTCCTGCGCACCGGTCGCAATCCCCTCCACCACTTCGTGCAGCCCGTGCGGCGCGTAATTCAGCGGCAGGCTGCCATCGGCCAGTTCGCCGGTCAGGTGAATACTCTTGGGCGAAATACCGGCCAGATAAATGGGAATCTTGTTATCGGCTTTCATCGGCGGCAGCCCAAGCGCTGCCGCCGCCTCATCTTTTCCATCAAAAATGTTCCGCACCGCCTGTACATATTCCCGCAGGGCGGTCAGAGGCTTGGCCATATCTATACCGAACATGCTGTTTAACGGAACATGACTGGTGCCCAGGCCAAGCAAGAGCCGTCCCGGCGCAAGACGGTCTATGGTCATGGCGTGCAGGGCCGCAATGAGCGGGTTGCGCAGATAGAGGTTGGTAATGCCCGTGCCAACCTGGATATTCGAGGTCACGGACGCCAGATGCTGGGCGAGCGCCAAAGAGTCAGTAAACGATTCCGTTACCAGGAAATTGCGCAGGCCACGCTCTTCTGCCTTTTTGACATAGGCGGTGTACTGCTCCACAGAGCCTGGAGCCATATTGCTCATTATCAACATACCGGGAGTTGCCATATCGAGTCCTCCTGAGGTGAGATCACCCCTTCAAATCACAAGCGGTCGGGGGCCGCAATGGAATACGACTATTCGTCAGCAAGGAGAGGCGGGGCGTTTTGCGCCAGCGCTCCGAACTCTTCTTTGACCGCAATCCCGCTCAGTTGTGCTCGCCGCATGAGTTCGGCCAGACGCAGGATACGGTCGGCGGCTTCCTCAACCGCCACACCGCGGGCATGAATGTTTGAGATCAGGTTTCGCTCAGCGTCGGTATGGCCGCTCCGGGGATGATAGGCCATATACGCCGAGAGGCTCTCTGCGGTCAGCAGGCCGGGCCGTTCTCCAATGAGAAGGACCAGAACGGTCGGAGCAAGCAACTCGCCGATATCGTTCAGCACCCCGACGCGGCAATAGCGAACGGCAAAAGGCCGACCAAAGCGCCAGCCTCGTTTGTCCGCACCGGCACGAAGCAGCGGCAATAGGGCTGGCACCTGTCTGACAACAGCAGCGACCGAGAGCCCGTCGCCGATAACAACCTGGAAATCGGCACCACCAGCGCAACGAGCCATGATCTCCGCCTGGGCGTGCTCACCGAGCCGGCGACCCAGGTCGGGTCGCATCAGATATTCGGCTTTGCTCCGCGCCTGACTGGAGACGGCAAATATATCCCACGCTTGCAGAAAATCTGGCCCAAGACCCTGTTCCCAATCGATATCGGTCTGCACCGCATCCCTGGCTGAGGCATGGTCCAAACGCAGGCTGAGCTGCGTTTGCGTCCGATAAGCCGACCCGGACCGACCGGTAAATATCCGGGCTGGGGTCCGCGTCCGGATTGCAGCCAACGGGTCGTGAGTGTCCGATGTCGCAGGTGTCTTCACCATACTCACGGCTACACAATCAGCTTGACCGTTTCTTCGAGGCGTTGTCGAGCAAAACTCTCCGATGCCGCGAGGTTTCCATTCCGAAAGATGTCCATCTGCTCCAGCCAGGCCAAGAACTCCGGAGCAGGCTGTAAACCAAAGAGTTGACGGACGCCAAGGGCGTCGTGGAAGCTGGTGGACTGATAACTCAGCATCACATCATCGGCACACGGCACCCCCATAAAATAATTGCAGCCGGCCGCGGTCAGCAAGAGCAAGAGATTATCCGCCGAGTTCTGGTCGGCCTGAGCGTGGTTGGTGTAACACACGTCACAGCCCATGGGCAGTCCGAGCAGCTTACCCATGAAATGATCTTCCAAGCCGGCGCGAACGATCTGGCGTTCGTCATACAAGTACTCCGGACCAATAAAGCCCACCACGGTATTGACGAGGAAAGGAGCAAACGCGCGGGCCACGCCGTAGGTTCGAGCTTCGAGCGTGAGTTGATCCACGCCGTGATGGGCATTGGCAGAGAGCGCACTCCCCTGCCCGGTTTCAAAATACATGACCTCCTCCCCCACCCAGGCCACCTCACGACTTCGATGATGTTCGAGGACACGCTCACGGCCCTCGCGCAGAATATCCAGATTGATCCCAAAACTCGCATTGGCCGCTTCCGTCCCGGCAAGAGACTGAAACAACAGGTCCACGGGCGCACTACGCTCCAGGCTGTCGAGCTGCGTGCTGATATGCGCCAGGCAGCACGATTGGGTGGGGATGTCATAGGCGTCGATCAAACGCTGAAGCCCGTGCAGAATCTGGCTGACCGTTTCCACGGACTCAGTCGCCGGGTTTACGCCGATGACGGCGTCCCCGCAACCAAATAGCAAGCCATCAATGGCGGACAGCAGAATCCCGCCGAGATCATCGGCCGGATGATTGGGCTGCACCCGAATACCCAGAACGCCGGGCTGACCCATGGTGTTGCGACAGCGTGTGATGTTGCGGATTTTGCTGGCAGCCACAATCAGGTCTTTATTGCTCATCAGCTTTGTGACCGCCGCGGCGACCTCCGGGATAATGGCCCAGTGGAGTGCACCCAAACGGGCACCATCCTGGTCCTCGTCCAGCACATACTCGCGGAACTCGCCGACCGTCAGATGGGCGAGCGGACGGAACGCCTGCTGATCATGGGTCTCAAGAATCAGACGACTGACTTCGTCCTGGGCGGGCTCTATGAGTGGATTCGCCACAATGTCCGACAACGAGATATCGGCCAACACCAGCTTGGCCGCAACCCGTTCCTGCTCGGAAGTTGCGGCAATCTCTGCCAGCCGATCCCCCGACTTGTCTTCGTTCGCCTTGGCAAAGACTTCGCGCAGGTCAGCAAAAGAAAAACGCTGGCCGCGAACGGTAGTGGAATAGCTCATGCGACCCTACGTCCACCGTCTCACACGGCGGACTCTTCCAAGCGCATCGTCCGCAATCGTAAGGAATTCGTCAACACCGAGACCGAACTCAAGGCCATGGCGGACGCGGCAACCATGGGATCGAGCAGGACCCCAAAGAACGGGTAGAGCAGTCCGGCGGCAAGCGGAATGCCGGCCGTGTTATAGGCAAACGCCCAGAATAGATTCTGCCGGATGATCTGGACCGTTCGCCGCGACAGTTCAATGGCCGTCGCCACGCCACTCAATTCACCCCGCATCAGCGTAATATCGGCGGCCTCAAGGGCAATATCCGTCCCGGTCCCCACGGCGATACCAACCGTCGCCTGGGCCAGGGCCGGGGCATCGTTGATCCCGTCGCCGACCATGGCGACGGCAGCACTGTTTTCTTGGAGGCGCGCAATCTCGGCCGCCTTATCCCCGGGCAAGACTTCGGCCAATACCCGTGTAATACCGGCCTGGCGGGCAATTGCCTGGGCGGTGTGGCGGTTGTCTCCGGTCAGCATGACCGTTTCGAGCCCCATCTGTTGAAGGCGGTGGACAGCCTCGGCAGCCTGAGGCTTGAGCGTATCGGCGACTGCAATCAGCCCGACGACGCGCCGGTTGACCACCACATAGAGCGGCGTCTTCCCCCCGTGCGAGAGACGCTCGGCGTGTTCCAGCATGTCATCAGACTGAATACCGCGCTGGACAAGGAGCCGTCGGCTGCCGACTAGGACGAGCTTCCCCTCCATCCGGGCTTCGATGCCGTGTCCGGCAAGGGCAACAAACGACTTGACCGGCCCGAGCGTCAGACCCTGCGTCTTGGCCTGTTGCACAACGGCCTGTCCCAGCGGATGCTCGCTTTGCCATTCCGCACGCGCAGCCACACGCAGGACTTCTGCGCTGTTCAGCCTTACTCGCTCGGGCAGCGTCTCGGACGGAATGATCTCGGTTACCGCCGGCTTTCCAGTCGTCAGCGTGCCAGTTTTATCAAAGACCACGGTGGTCAGGGTATGCGCCCGTTCCAATATCTCTCCGCCTTTGATGAGCACGCCATATTCGGCCCCGCGCCCGGTGCCGACCATGATGGCGGTCGGAGTGGCCAAACCCAGCGAACACGGACAGGCAATAATCAGCACGGCCACAAAGGTCATGAGGGCAAAGGTGAGAGGCGGGTCCGGTCCGAACATCAGCCAGAGACAAAACGTGCCAACGGCAGTCGCAATAACCGCCGGCACAAAGTAGGCTGCAATCGTATCGGCCAGGCGTTGAATCGGTGCTTTTGAACCCTGGGCCTGACGGACGAGATCAATGATGCGAGCCAGGGCCGTCTCTTTGCCAACCCTGGTCGCCAACACAGTCAGCGCACCCATAGTGTTAAGCGTCGCACCGGTCACACTGTCTCCGGGCTGCTTTTCAACCGGCAGACTCTCACCGGTCAGCATGGATTCGTCAACCGCGGACGAGCCCGCCCGGACGATACCGTCGACAGGAATGGACTCACCGGGCCGGACAAGGACCCGGTCGCCAACCTGGACCTGCTCGACCGGAACGGTTTCTTGCTCTCCCTCCTCGCGTAACACTGTCGCCGTTTTGGGTTGCAACTGGGCAAGCCGTCGAATTGCTTCAGTCGTTCTTCTCTTTGCGCGCGCTTCCAGCAAACGACCCAGCAGGATCAGAGTAATAATCACCGCGGCAGTATCGAAATACATCTGGGGCTGCTGTCCGACTGCCACAAAAAAACCGGGAGCAAACACCGCCACCGTACTGTAGAGATAGGCCGCCGAGGTCCCAACCGCGATCAGGGTATTCATATCGCTGGAACCGTGCCGTGTCCTGGCCCAGGCGTTTCGATAAAACTGTCCGCCGACCCAGAACTGGACAGGAGAGGTGAGGGCGAATAACCACACCGGAGCACCGAACGGCAGGAAAGACAGCAGCGGAGTCATGCTTCCCACCAGGATCATCACTGTCAACACGGCGCTGACGAGCAGCTTTCTTTTCAGCAGGAGGTAGTCGTCCCGGTGCTGGCGGTCGACTTCCTCTTCGGCGGTCTCTCCGCGTTCGACCATTTCAAAGCCGATTGAGGCAACTGTCGCTCCAAGGCCGGGCACGCTGACTTGCCCGGGCAGATATTCCACCACGGCTTCTTCACTCGCCAGATTGACACTCGCTCGCAGGACACCAGGCGTTTGGGTCAGGGCCTGTTCGACCTTGGCAACGCACGCGGCACAGTGCATGCCGCGAATGCCAATACGAGTTGCAGTCGGGTTTTGTGTGGATTCAGCCTGCTCTGCCACTTCGCTCATAGCGAACCCCTATCTATACAATACATCTCAGACCCCGAGACGGAGTCAAGACGGATTCAAATCTCCTACTCTGGACGCAATCGGCAGGAGTATGGCAGAAGAAGGATGAAGGGCGTATTCTTAGTACCATGCGTCAGATCAAAGTCATTGTTGAAAAGAATTCGGATGGCTACATTGCGTATCCGCTTGGTGTCAAAGGGGTAGTTGTCGGACAGGGAGACAGCTATGAAGAGGCCCTCGCTGATGTCAAGTCAGCCATCCGGTTTCATATTGAAAGTTTTGGCAGCGAAGTCCTAGAGACAGATCCTCCCGTCCTGGAAGCATTTATTGCTGAGGCAGGGGTCGATCTCTAATGCCCAAGTTTCCAGTTGACGCGTCAAAGCAGAAAGTCCTGAAAGCCCTGGGATTATTAGGATTCCACATCGTCCGAGAAAAAGAGCATATCTCCATGGTTCGCAACAATCCGGACGGCAGCATAACTCCCCTCACTATGCCGAACCATACGAAGATAAAATCTTCGACATTACGGCAGATATGCACGCAGGCGAGAATATCCAGAGAAGAATTTCTAGCCGCATACGAAGAGGCTTAAAAAGGAACGACATAAGGAGAACATTATGAATGCGAAGGCCGGCGCACAGGAACGATTCACGCAAGCTCATGATGACCTGATTGCCCTGAGTCATCGTATTCACGCCCATCCCGAGCTTGGTTTTGAGGAAGAGAAAGCCTGCACCTGGATTGCGGAAACGCTCAGCGACGCCGGCTTTCGCGTAGAAACCGGTATTTGTGACCTGCCAACCGCTTTTGTGGCACGCGCCGGCAGCGGACCGTTGCATATTACCATCTGCGCCGAATACGACTGCCTGCCCGGCATCGGCCATGCCTGTGGCCATAATATCATCGCCGCGTCCGCGGTCGGCGCTGGGATTGCTGCGGCAAAAATTGCAGACGAGGTGGGGCTGACCGTGAGTGTCCTCGGCACACCCGCCGAAGAAGCCGGGGACGCCGGGGGAAAAATTCTCCTCTTGGAACGGAACGCCTTCACGGATGCCCATGCCGCCATGATGGTCCACCCGGCTCCTATGGATGTGGTGGACCCGGCCATTATCGCCTGCTCCATGTTTCACGTACGCTATACGGGCAAGGAAGCCCATGCTTCGGCCTTTCCCGAACACGGCATCAATGCGGCTGACGCCTTGACAGTGGCGCAAACGGCCATTGGTCTCCTGCGGCAGCACATTCGCTCAACGGATCGCATTCACGGTATTATTACTCAGGGCGGGGACGCTCCCAACATCATCCCCGCTCATACCGAGGCCAAATACATTGTCCGGGCCAAGACCCTGGACGAGTTGGATAGCATTAAAGAAAAGGTCCGGCGCTGTTTTGAAGCGGGCGCCTTGGCAACCGGGTCAACACTCGAAATCCTCGGCGGCGACAAGCCCTATGCGGAGCACCGCTCCGATATGGAGATCGCCAGTCTGTACGAACGCAACGCGGAAGTACTCGGGCGCGTTTTCCCGGAACGTGGTCCGGCAATTGAACGCGCGGCAGGCTCAACGGATATGGGCAATGTGTCTCTGGCCCTGCCCTCAATCCACCCGTTTATCGGGATTGACTCGCTGCCGGCGGTGAATCACCAGCCCGAATTCACTGCGCACTGCGTGACCCAGGCTGCGGACAAAGCCCTGATAGACGGAGCCCTGTCCATGGCCTGGACGGCCATTGATATGGCGACCGATGAACAGATACGCGACCGACTGATACAACGCAAAGCCTCCGGGACGATCGCCTAGGGCCTTATCCGCCCAGGATGGCAAAGCCCAGTAGCGCCACGGCAAAGTAGGCGGCGATCACTGCCGCGCCAGCGTAATCTTGGGCCAGGCGTTGGCCGAAGAACAGGCACAGCAACGAGACGGTTGAGAATACCAAGCCCCACACGGCCAGACCCGTTCCCATACCGAGCAGGATCATCAACGCGCCAAGGCCGCTCAACACTCCGGCCAGCGATTCGAGAACCGTAATGGTCCAGAACATCGCCGGAACCATGCTGGCCAGCGGACTATTAGAAAAATGCCCGCTGAAAAACTCGATATTCCCCGCACGATCCAGCCACTTGTCGGCTGCCGATTGTAAGAAAGCCATGGCAAAAAAGACCGAAACAGCGAGTTGTCCACACCAGACGGTATCCATACGCAATCCTCCTTCTTCTTTCTCGCTCTCACAGACACCCTGCCTTCATGTACCACGTTCTTTCGTTGATTTGGAAGGATACTTTGTTCTGGACGCCGAAGAAGGACGTGTGGTAAGGCAGGAAGAGACAAAGGAGTACCCTATGGATGCCAAGGCAGGAGCCCAGGAACGATTTGACCAGGCGCGAGACGATCTCATTGCCCTGAGTCACCGGATTCACGCCCATCCGGAGATTGGATTTGAAGAAGAGAAGGCGGCCCACTGGCTATCGGAAACGCTGACCGACGCGGGCTTCTCGGTTGAAACCGGCATCTGCGATCTTCCGACCGCGTTCATCGCCCGGGCCGGAAGCGGACCGCTGCATATCGGCCTCTGTGCGGAATATGACAGCCTGCCTGGGATCGGCCATGCCTGTGGTCATAACATTATTGCCGCGGCAGCGGTTGGGGCCGGAATTGCCGCGGCAAAAATTGCGGACGAGGTAGGGCTGACCGTGAGCGTAATCGGCACTCCGGCAGAAGAAGTCTGTGACGCCGGGGGGAAAATTCTCCTGCTCGAACGTGGTGCGTTTGAGGGTATGCACGCAGCGATGATGGTCCATCCCGCGCCAAAGGACGTGGTCGAATTCCCCATTATTGCCGCCTCCATGTTTGAGGTTTGCTATCACGGTAAAGAAGCGCACGCCTCGGCCTTTCCCGAACGCGGCATTAATGCTGCGGATGCCCTGACCGTCGCCCAAACAGCCATCGGCCTGCTCCGCCAGCACATCCGCTCCACGGACCGTATTCACGGCATGATTACTAAAGGGGGTGACGCGCCCAACATCATCCCCGCCCACACGGTGGCGAAGTATATTGTCCGGGCGAACACCCTGGCAGACCTTGATGAGATCAAGCAGAAGGTTGTCAGATGCTTTGAGGCGGGTGCGCTGGCAACCGGCTCCAAGCTCGAAATCGACGGCGGTGAAAAACCGTATGCGGAGATGCTGCATGACCCGGATATCGCCGCGGCCTATCGTCGGAATGCCGAAGCGCTGGGCCGGGTTTTTCCAACCCTTGATCCGTCCCTCAAACGCGCGGCGGGTTCAACGGACATGGGCAATGTCTCTCTTGCGATGCCTGCCATTCACCCCGCCATTGGGATTGATTCGCTGCCGGACGTCAACCACCAGCCCGAGTTTACCGCTCACTGCGTCACCGAGGCCGCGGATAAAGCCATTATTGACGGAGCCCTGTCACTGGCCTGGACCGCGGTTGATATGGCGATAAATACGGAGGTCCGGGAGCGGCTCTTGAACCGTATTATGAAGGTCGAGTGAGGTCCCTGCCCTCTGCGCTAGATGCTTGCCGGTGTCACCGCCAGACCGGGGGTATCCACCCGGGTCCAGAAAATCGTTCCCTTCCGGTCCGGGTCGTCGGTATTATCCGCTGTCACAATATACAGGTCGCGCCGGTCTGCGCCGCCAAAGCATAAACTCGTAACCGCCTTGGCCGGCACCTCAACCCTCCGGTCTTCCTTGCCCTCAGGCGTGTAGCGTAGGGCGCAGCCACCACCATAGACAGCGACCCACACACAGCCGTCCTCATCAACCGCCAGGCCATCGGGCACCCAATCAGCGGGCAGACTGGCCAGAACGCGGCGGTTCGACATCGACCCGTCAGCCGCAACATCGTGCAGGATAATATGCCGTGGCACACTGTCCGAATGGTAGAGTTTGCTCCCGTCCGGTGAGAAGCCGATGCCGTTGGTGATGCCGACATCGCCGTACAGCTCAACCGCCGAGTCCTCACCCGCCAGCCGCCATAACTCACCTGGGACCTGGACCTTGAGCTTGAAGGGGTCGGAGCGCAGCGAGCCGACCAGGACACGGCCCTGAGAATCCGTGAAGAGATCGTTAAAGCCGGGGATATCGTCGCGCTGAAACAGGATACGCGTCGTACCGTCTTTGACGTGACACACGTTCTTGCCGGAGATGACCAAGCCACCGGCCGCATGCAGGGCGATGCCACCAACCCCGCGCCGGCGCGGTACAACCGTCGATATCTCTCCATTTGGTGCGCGGCAGTATACCCCACCGTTGGTCACATCGCTGAAGTATAAATTGTCCGCGTCGTCCACCCGCGGACCTTCAAGTAGTCCGTATCCGGAAGCAATGGTTTCAGGCATACTCTCCCCTTTTCTTTGACGCTGATGCGGTCATCAATTCAGTCCGTAGACTTTGGCAACGCTGTCACCCGACACATTCTTTCGGGTCTATCCCACCAAAGGGTGCCACTTCGGCACCTGCACGGAGTCGTCCACAAGCTACAAGATGGCTCTCGACTGTCAAGGGAGAAGGCCGGGGAGTAGTGTCTCAGTTTCACATCTCCGCTCTCCACTGCTCGCCCAGCGCCCCCCCTCCCTGACCCTCCCCCTCAGCGGGGGGAGGGAAAAGGTGCGCCCTCTCCCCTGGAGGGAGAGGGCGGGGGTGAGGGGGAATATGCAAAGTGAGACACTACCGGTCGGGGTACAGGCTTGCG
>JAJDZM010000001.1 GCA_022824615.1 Candidatus Binatia bacterium
GTGAGGCGCGTCTGAAATTCAAAGACCGTTTTGGTGCCGAGTTCGACAAAGGCATTCCCAAAGCGGTCGCCCTCCAATACCCGTTTGAAAAGGAACTCCTTTTGCTCCTCGGTTCCATCCAGTCGAACGGCTTCGATCATATAGTAATGGTTCTGGGGAATCTGGCCCAAAGACGAATCTGCGGCCGAGATGACGGCCGTGACTTCAGCGGCGGTCGAGAAGGACACTTCCGCTCCGCCATAGGCTTTCGGAATAGTGATGCCCCATAAGCCGCTCTGCGAGAATGCGTCCAATTCTTTACGCGGCAGGCGGCGCTCACGGTCGCGCTCGGCCGATTCCTGCTGAAAGCGCTCGGCGAGACGGTGGGCAACGGCCAGGGCTTCCTGATCGTCACGAATAATATGGGCAGGGGCCTCCTCTCGCGCCATTGGCGCGGCGATTCGAATATCTTGATCCGGTGGAGTGGTGGCTTGCGAGGACGCTTGGCTCATATATTCTCCTTGGCCCGCTCTTCTATATCCACGCGTGGCGTGGCGGCTTGACATTATTCAGATAGTAATTGCCGATTGCCTGAAACTTCCACCGGACGGGATCGTGCAGCGTATGGGCGCGGGCATTTCGCCAGTGGCGATCCAGGTTATACTCTTCGAGCGTGGAGCGGGTACCGGCGAGCTCAAACAATTTATTGGTCGCCTGAACGGCGATTTCCGTGGTCAGCACTTTTGCTTCGGCCACGGCAACCGAGGCTGCGGCGACGCTGTCCTCATTCGGGCTGGCAATGGCGGCATCGACCGCCCGGCCGGAACGCGCCAAGAGGGCCTCGGCCGCGTGCAGGCGCATTTTGAGGTCTCCGATTTGGGCAATAGAGTACATGTCCTCATAGCCGCGCTCCTGACCGCTATCGATCCACGGCCGGGTATAGCTGCGGACAAAGTGAATGGTTTCATCAATCGCGGCTTGGGCGATGCCGAGATCGATGCCGGCATGAATAATCTGGGCGACCGGTCCGTTGGCGGTTGGGACATCATAGGCGAGATGGGCGGGAATGACATGGCTGGCCGGGACAAATGCATCCTCCAGGAGAACCGTACCGCTGGCCGTGGTGCGTTGGCCGAAACTCGACCAGTCGTCAATAATGCGGAGTCCCCGATTGTCGCGCTCAACAAAGGCGATCAGGGTTTTCTCGCGCTCATCTGTCGCGGAGACCGGCACCAGATGGGAGAGCAGAGCGCCGCTGGAGTAAAATTTCTGCCCGTTGACCACATAGCCATCTCCCTGGAAACGGATCTGGGTCTCGAAATGACCGGCGGTTTTACTCCCTCGTTCGGAAAAGGCGTTGCCAAGGCGTAGACCCTTCAGGACCTCGCGAAAGAAAAAACGCTTCTGCTCTTCGCTGGCGGACAGCCGGATCATATCGAGGACGGCGAGGTGGTTTTGCGGAATTTGTCCGAGCGAGGGATCGGCTGCAGAGATGATTTTAATCACCTCGCCCACCGTGACATACGAGACCTCGGCACCGCCGTAGGCTTTGGGTACGGTCATGCCCCATAAGCCGCTCTGCGAGAACGCGTCCAGTTCGGCAAGCGGCAGCCGGCGTTCCCGGTCACGCAGCGCCGCCTCCTGTGCAAAGCTTTCTGCCAAACGGTGGGCGATATCAATCGCTTCCTGGTCGTCCTGAATAATATGGGCGGGTGTGGTCGGCCGCGGCGGGCCGAATGCCTCCAGGTCCTTGATCCGAGACGCTCGGCTCGCTCCTGAAGGGTCTGTTTGTATTGCCCTGTCTTCCCTGCTCATGGCCACTCTAACTCCTTTGCATAGCTCTGAAAGAGAACGCTGTAGCCTATCGTTCCCCCTCCTGAGCGTCAACGCGCTGCGCCGACATGTTGCTTGACTTTGGCCGGGCAGGGTGTCATGACAGGCGCAGAGTGCCAACGCCTTAAAGGAGGGTCAGATGAAACTCGGTATTGAGATGTTTGCTACGGATTATTCTGTCCGGCCGGATGAACTGGCCGTTGCCTGCGAAGAGCGCGGTTTTGAGTCCGTGTGGTACCCGGAACACACCCACATCCCGGCCAGCCGCCGGACTCCCTTTCCTCTTGGAGGCGATTTGCCCAAGGAGTACTGGCATACGCACGACTTGTTTGTGGCGCTCACAGCCGCAGCCGCCGTCACCACCGACATCAAAATCGGGAGTGGGATTTGTCTCGCCATGGAGCGTGACCCGATTACGATGGCCAACGAGGTTGCCTCGGTTGATCAGATCTCCAACGGTCGTCTGCTCTTTGGTATCGGTGGTGGGTGGAACGCCGAAGAGATGGAGAATCACGGGACGCCGTTCAAACGACGCTGGAAGGTCTTACGTGAGAAAATTGAGGCAATGAAAGCCATTTGGACCGAAGAGGAAGCGGAGTACCACGGCGAGTTCGTCAATTTCGATCCGATCTGGTCCTACCCGAAGCCCGTGCAGAACCCCCATCCGCCCATCATTCTGGGTTCTCACACCTCAAACGGACTCGACCGGGTGGTGCGCTATTGCGATGGCTGGTTTCCCAATGCCCGGGCCTATAAGGACTTGCCCGCGGTCGTGAACGACCTCCGGAGCCGGGCGGAAAAAGCCGGCCGCCAACCGGATGACATCTCGGTCTCTTTCCTGGGCGCTCCCGAAGATGAGGCGATCCTGCAACAATACCGCGAGTTGGGGGCTGAGCGGGCGGTATTTTTTGTGCCGTCCGAAGGGAAAGAGACGATCTTCCCACTGTTGGATAAATACGCCGCCTTTATCCCCAAAGTTGCTTAAGGGCGCACGGAAACACTGCCGGAGCCGGAGGACCACTATGCCATTTACGGCTGTCCGTGACATTCAGATGTATTACGAGCTGCGCGGGACCGGACCGCGCCTGCTCTACATCAGCGGAACGGGTGGGGATCTGCGACGTTCGCCGAACGCGTTTGATTCGCCACTCACAGAGCACTTTGAGGTCTTGGCCTATGACCAGCGCGGCTTGGGTCAAACGGACAAACCTGATGTGGCCTACACTATGGCGGACTATGCGGCCGATGCGGAC
Organism: Candidatus Binatia bacterium; assembly: GCA_022824615.1. Taxonomy (GTDB): domain Bacteria; phylum Desulfobacterota; class Binatia; order Bin18; family Bin18; genus Bin18. The sequence continues at coordinate 3,066 of JAJDZM010000001.1, forward strand.
GGGCTGCTCCACGCGCTCGGCTGGGACGAGTGCCTGATTATGGGTATCTCCTTCGGCGGCATGGTCGCACAGGAATTTGCCCTGCGCTATCCGAACCGGGTGCAGCGCTTAGTGCTCGGCTGTACCAGCAGCGGCGGGGAGGGCGGTGCCTCGTATCCCCTGCATGAGCTCGCCCATCTCTCCCCACAGGACTGGGCTCAGCGAGTAGTCGAGTTGAGCGATATGCGCCGGGACGTGGCCTGGCAGGCGGCCAACGGCCAGGAGTTCCAGACCTTGATCGATGAGATGCTGGCCATCCGAGCGGGGAGTGCGGCCGAGCCCGGCGCGGCCGTTGGGGCGCGCCGCCAAATCGAGGCCCGCCAGAAACACGACACCTATAGCCGCCTGTCTCAGCTCAGAATGCCGGTATTGATCTGTGGTGGACGGTATGACGGGGTCGCCCCAATCGCCAATCAGGAAGCGCTAGACCGCCAGATTGCGACTTCCCGGATGGCCCTCTTTGAGGGCGGCCATTTATTCTTTACGCAGGACCCCCAAGCGTTTGAGGAGATCATCGTTTTCCTGAAAGGGGAAACGGGAGCCTGACACGGGTTGAGGTGTGTCGCTTTCTATTCTTTAACCAGGTCCGCAATATCTTCAGCCGCTTGGGCGACCGTGGCAGTCCGGGTGCACATATCGGTTTTCAAATCGCCCTGCGGACTGCGGTAGGCATATACGAAGTATTCTTTTCCGGTCTGAAACGGAATGCCGCACTGCTCTTGTGAGGCAAGCGTTTCAATAATCAGAGGAGATTCATCCGCTGCCTTAATCGGCGTTGTAACCTCCAGCGTCGCCCGTATGGTCTCAAACTCGTACAACTGCTCTGAGCCCATCATCTGCTTGAACGAGCCGTACAGCCAGCCATCCGCTTCTATCGTTTCGATATTGGTCGCTTTGCCGACAAAGACGACGTCTGACTTTTCCATCCCAAAGCTTGGTGACGGAGGCGGAAGACAGCGGCACGCCAGGGCAGCCGCGGGAAGCAGACAAGAAAGGACTATTCCTCCAACGAGCGCGAGCAACATCCTGTCTGAACGAGCCATAGACTCTCCTCTTGTACTGGCCGAAACTGTGCGGCTCAAATGATCCTGACCTTCATAACGAAGAAAAACAAAAGGGTCAGGGAGGATTCCCCGACCCTTTTCACTTCACACGGATCAGTAGTCCTGACTAGTCCAGGTCCATCCGGTACGCCTTGATCGCATTCTCAAACACGATCTTGCGGGTGATCTCCTCCGGCACACCGTCGAAGTCCTTCTTGATCCACTGCCGGGATTCCGGCCAGGTCGAGTCGGTATGCGGGAAGTCGGACGCCCACATGTAATTGTCCTCGCCAAAAATCTTATAGGTCGCCGGACCAACCGGATCGTCCTGGAAGGTCGCCCATATCTGCCGCCGGACGTATTCGCTCGGCTTCATCGGCAGGGGCTCTTTTTCCATGGCGTGGAATTTATCGTAGGCATGGTCCATACGATACATGAAGTGCGGGAACCAGCCCGTGTCATTTTCGGCGGACACAATTTTCAGTTCGGGAAAACGCTCCAACACGCCGCCAAAAACGAGCGTGGACAGGGAACGTTGCACTTCGTGGATCACATTCATGTAGAACAGACTGATCTGCGAAAAATCGACCTTGCTCTCCTTGCTCTTGCCGGTAATCACGTGGAGTGAGAGCGGCATCTGGAGTTCCGCAGCGGCCTGCCAAAAGGGATCGTACTCGCGGCTGCTGTACGGCTTGTCTTCCGGCGGCGAACCCCAGATCATGGCTCCGCGCATGCCCTGCTTATGCGTCCGTTCCAGCTCTTTGACCCCTTCATCAATGTCTTCGAGAGAGATCAGGCTGATGCCGTACAGGCGTTTGGGACTATGCGAACAGAACTCCGCGACCCAGTCGTTATAGGTGCGAAAGCAGGCCCGTTGCAGGTCGGCATTGGGCAGCCCGAAGAGCGGCATACCCAGCGTGGTGTAGAGCACCTCCGCTTCGACCCCATCGATTTCCTGGTCTTTGATACGTTCGACCGGGTCCCAGCCACTCGGACGGGCAGCTTCATAGCCTTTGTCCATATGGTCTTTCAACTCTTCTCCGGACCGTCCGGCTCCGAACCCGCCGGCGACGGGAAATGGGTCAATGCCGTCTGCCACAAAGATGAAGCCCGGCTTCTTCGGATTTTCGACCACTTTCGGCGCTTGGTCACGGAATTTGTTGTCCAAGCGTTGCTGCCACAGATCGGCCGGCTCCATCATGTGCGAGTCTGCCGAGATCACGCGTAACTTTGCCATATAACCCTCCTCTTCAAAGAAAGCCTTGCTTCCTTAATGATGGTGTATGTACGAATGCCCTATCTGTGGCATACTCCAAAACGGTCTGTCAAGCGGTAGGGCTGGATAGGTTGAGTGAGCGTTCAGTTTTTTATCCACCCGTACGGATTGAGGTTGGAGGAGGTCCTCGTTGCCACAGCAGGAAATCACCCCGTATAATAGGACCGGAGAACGGCAAGAAGGCAAGGAGTATGCTCCCGAAAGTCTATATCGACGGTCATGTTGGCACGACCGGACTGCGTATCCGGGAATGGCTGGCGGGACGAAACGACATCGAATTATTGACCCTAGCCGAAGCGCAGCGCAAGAGTGATGCCGCACGGCGGGCGGTGCTGAATGAGGCTGACGTGGCCATCCTGTGCCTGCCCGATGCTGCGTCACGCGAGGCTGCGGAGTGGGCCGCGCACACGAACACCCGTCTGATTGACGCGAGTACAGCGCATCGCGTCGAGGACGGCTGGGTGTACGGTCTGCCGGAACTCCAGCCTGACCAACGCGAGGCCATCCGACACGCAAAATATGTTGCCAATCCCGGCTGCTATCCTTCGGCTTTTCTGCTGCTAGTTCGGCCCTTGCTTGAGGCCGGCCTGATCGAAAAACAGACGCCGATTTCTATTCATGCGCTGTCCGGTTATTCGGGCGGCGGACGGCCGCTGATTGAAAAGTGGGAGGACACCGAACGGGGCTTGGGCTCATTAGTGTACGAAGCGCCCTACGCCCTGGAGCGGGTGCATAAGCACGTTCCGGAAATGACCAAGTACAGTCTGCTCGACAATGCACCCCACTTCGTCCCGGCGGTCGGTCCGTTCCGCTGCGGTATGCGAGTCCAGGTGCCGATTCATACCGGTCTGCTGCAACGTGGAGCGGGCGATACGATTTGGGAAGTCTTATGGGAGCGCTATCGGCATGAGCCGTTCGTGCGGGTGCTACCCAACAAACAGCCCCCGGAAACCAACGAACGCAGCTTCGACCCGCAGGCCTGTAACGACACCAATCGCCTGGACATCCACGTCGCGCCCCATCCCGCCGGTCATGTCCTGCTGATTGCGATTCTCGATAATCTGGGGAAGGGTGCCTGCGGCGTCGCCATCCAGAATTTGAATTTGATGTTAGGGCTACCCGAGACAATGGGACTGCCGGCCTAATTGACCATATTGACCCCTGTGACTGATTTGTTTAGGCTGGCCTGCCTCGCTCAGGAATAATGAACTAGATTGAGCCCGCAGATGAGCAGCACGAACCCTCGCGGTTGCCAAATCCATCTTGCCTAGGCGCTATGAGCAAGCGGGAAGCACCCTTTAAGAGACTGATCCAGGAGATACACCAGTCCCCTGAGCAACGAGAGGACTTGTATCAGCAAATTGAGCAAGCCCTGGGAGATAATATTAGAGTCGTCTCGCTTTTTACGTCCTTTACGTTTCCCGTCGTCTTGGAAGACGCAGACGCGGATATGTTAGAAGAGGTTTTAGGGGACACTGATTGGGGCGATAAAGAACTTGTTCTCATTCTCAATTCCCCAGGGGGAAGCGCCCTGGCAGCAGAAAGAATCGTCAATATCTGTAGAAGTTTTAGTGAAAAAAGCTTTCGGGTAATTGTGCCAAAGATGGCCAAGTCTGCCGCGACGATGGTGTGTCTCGGCTCTGACGAAATCATCATGAGCAGGACCTCCGAGCTCGGTCCGATTGACCCCCAAATTTTGATATACGATGAACATGGTGAGCCAGTACGCTATCAAGCTGCCCATGAAATTGTAGACAGCTATAATGAATTAATGGAAGAGGCAAATAAGACAGAAGGACGAATTGAGCCATACTTGCAGCAACTTGCAAGATATGACGCGAGAGACATACGAAAGATCCGGTCTGCACAAGCCCTTTCGGAGAGTATTGCTGTCAATCTACTGAAGAAGGGTATGTTGAAAAGAATTAGGCTCGATAGCATAAAATCGAAAATCAAGCCCTTACTTGACCCGCTCGCAACGCAAGATCACGGGCGTCCGCTATTTGCTGATGACGCAAAGAATTGTGGCTTAAACGTTAAGATAATCGATAATCAAGACGCGCTATGGCGTCTGGTATGGGAGCTGTATATTCGCCTGGATTTTCTAACCTTAACGAGGACTCCAAAGATTATCGAATCCGTTGATGAAAGCTATGTAGCCGGATATGCCGCCGGCCCAGAGAAGGAGGAATAATCATGGCCAGGCAAAGGAGAAAAACGGTACCTCGAAAGAAGCGTCAGCTTGCTATTGATGAAAGTATCAAGAGATTTTTCCCTCCAGTTTCAAGAATGGATGGAGACCGTTCCCCTGGGTGGGGCTGGAGAACAGACGCTACGCCCGAACAAAAGCGAAACCGACTCACCCGACAGAAGTTCGTATAGGCTTCTGTTCTGAGACTTAGAGAGGCCGCTTAATATGCGGCCTTTTTCTTTTTATGAAGAATTATCGTCCGAAGACAAAGGAAGGAGAAGCGAAGTGAGAAACGCTTGGCGTATACGTCGTTTGGGGTTGTTGCTAACGATTATCCTCGGTTCAGGGCATCTACTCGGGTGCGCCTTCGTCGATCGTCGTGTAACGCTCACTCCACCGACGACTATCCCTCAGACGTTCAGTGCTTCAACCTCGTCTTCTGATAAGAAAGAGATTAGCGTTGCACGTCCCCAAGACCTACGTCCGGACCCCACTACGGTCGGAAATATCAGAAATGGGTACGGTATGGTGACCGCTTCAGTTCGGTCCAATACTGACATTCCAATGTGGGTGACGAACTCGGTCATTCAAGGATTGGAGCGTGCAGGATTTCGCGTAGAACGTGCGGAAACTGTTGAGACTGCTCCCACTCCAGTTGCTCTTGATATAGCAGTTTCACGTGCCTTCACAGAGCACACTCCAGGATTTTTCACAATGAAAGCAAAAGGCGATGTGGCCGCGCAAGTCGAAGTATATAAAGACGGACGTAGGATACACAGACGGACGTACGCCGGAAAGGTTGAGAATCCTGAATTTTTTGTCATGACCTCGGCCAACGAATATCAAACTCTCTTGGATGCGGCGATGAAGGATTTTTTACAGAAAACACTGCCGGGTTTAGTCCGCGTACTTGATCAGGCGATTGAAGAATCGTCGCAGGAGTAGAATCCATGGCCATGCGGAGTGGTTCCTACCTTGTACTGATGCTCTTCCTTTTACTTCCCGCTTGCGGCCCATCTTTTTATGGGCAAGTACAACCAAAGGTCGAAACGTGGGAGGTTACGCATAAGCGGCCACTGGCCACGCCTCCCATAGCAAAGCAAGTATCCTCTCCGGTTCAGCCTTCCCTACAAACGGTGACATGGAAAGACATTACGATAGGAAAAACAACGCGTCAGGAAGTTGTAGAGCGCTATGGAATGGGAGAGGCTTCCCAAAGCGGCATCCTCCATTCCATAGACTCAATTCCAGCTTCAATCTCGTTCGGTGAAGATAACATCGTGCAGTCTGTTCGGATCACACCACCAGTTCAGATGGACGAGGCCGACCTCCTGGCTGCCTACGGAAAAGCCGATTGGGAGCGACGGTCGGACGATTTCCTGCGTATCTGGGAATATGACCAGAAAGGGATGACGGTTGAGTTTGCCTCCGACGACACGCGCGTTGCGAGTGTTGAGTACCGTGCGCCAGAATCCCTCGTTGGAGGGAAAGGAGCACTCGTATCTAAAAATTTGGTCCCATTTCGTCCAGCCCTGACGGACGTAGCGAAGAGTTTGGTGAGCGTTCAAACCGTCCTCACACAGTCTGGTAAGGCATTTGCCTGGGTTGGGGCCAACCAGGAATATGCTCAGGCCCAGCAGACATATAGTCTGATTCACCGCCAATGGCCAATTGTGACAGACCGAGACATGCATCGGTATTTGAACGGTGTCATGGACCGGCTGACCTCGGTTACTCCGAAGCCTCCTTTCCCGTGGACGATTCGGGTCATTGATGCGACAGCCCTAAACGCAATGAATCTTGGAGGCGGGATCATCCTGATTAACAGTGGACTGTTCAAGCATCTCGACTCCGAAGCTCAACTAGCTTACGTCATTGCGCACGAGATGGGTCACCAGATCAAACGACATCTTGCCTCTCTTCAAAGCAAGCAACAATTTGCTCAACTACTGATTGGGGCAGCGGCGCTGGTCACGGCAGGAGCAGGGCATCCCGATGCAGCCCGTGCCATCAACCAAATTGGCTCGCTGGCCGCTGGGGCGACGCTGGCTTCATTTAGTCGAGCGCAGGAGATAGAGGCAGACGAGATTGGCCTCTATATTCTAAATGCCGCGGAGTATGACACTCGTGAAGCTGAGAAAGTCATGGAAAAATTCATAGAATTGGAGGGACTACACGGACGCTCTATTCCCCTGTTCGCTACACATCCAGACCCAAGAGATCGCCTTTCCCATGTCCAGAATTGGCACGGAAGCCATGGCGTTGATGACGAGGATAAACGTCGGTTGGTGACCACGCATGAATTCACCGAATTCAAGGATTTATATCGTTACTAGCAGTATTACCCCTGACAGACCCCTGTCTTGCTTATCGATAGCTGGATGCCTGCCTGTGCAGGCACGACGCAATACGGGCGGTCGCAATGAAGAAAAGTGATCACTACTTAAAAATCGTCGAGTGGTCGGACGAGGATCAGTGCTATCTCGGCCGCGCTCCCGGCGTCATGCTGGGTGGCGTCCATGGGAAAGACGAAGCCAAAGTCTATGCCGAGTTGTGTCAGGTGGTCGAGGAGTGGATACGGATTCAAGAAACGGATGGCGACCCGCTTCCACCCGAAACCGCGCATAAGGCATACTCGGGGAAATTCAACCTGCGGGTCGGGAAAGCGCTCCACGAGCGGCTGGCGGTCGCGGCCCTCCAAAGCTGATTAAAGCCTGAACGCTTTTTGTCTCCACGCCCTCGAAAAAGAACTCAATCGCTGACGTTTTCCTCCAGACCGGCCTGCCGAAAGGCGGCCAGGATACGTTCGAGGTCGGCGGGGTCTTTATACGGAAGCGCCTGGGTCATGGTTGTGAACGAGAAGTCGGGGCTGAGGCGGAGAATCTCCGTTGCCAGCGCCCGGGCTTCTTCAAGACGGCCCAGATCAACCGAGGCCAGGAGCAGATTATAATAGGCCGGTAGAAAATCCGGGTTGTGGGCGAGCGCGCGCTTTAAGACGGCTATGGACTCTTCGGTCTGACCGAGTACGCGGTAGGTATGCCCCAGGAAGTGCAGATAGATAAACGGATAGCGGGGGTTGAGGCGGATGGCTTGTTGGATGAGTCGAAGGGCCTCCTGTGGTCGCCCGACGAAAGTCAGCGCGCTCCCGAACCAGGCATAATTGTCCGCATCGTTCGGGCCGAGAGCCACCGCCCGCTCAAGCTCGCTAATCGCCCGCTCATGCTGCTTCTCGAACAGATAGATATAGCCCAATAACCGATGCGCGACGGGCAACGAGTCGTCCAGGGCCACGGCCCGCTGCACGAGCGCATGCGCGCGCTGTGAGACCTGGGGGTCTTGCTCCCACTGCATGATAAAGCCGAAGAAATCTGCCCAGCCCAGCCAGGCATAGGCCGCGGCATACTGCGCGTCCAGGGCGATGGCCTGCTCAAACAGATGTCGGGCCTGGACCAGCGATTCCTGCGTTGTACGCCAGAGATAGCTTTCCCCGCGCAAGACGAGATCGTAGGCTTGCAGGTTGTCAGTCGATTTTTTGACCAGGCGGGTTTGCTCGTCCGCGGTCAGGGTGATCTGGAGGGCCTGGACAATTTGCTGCGTGACCTGGTCCTGGAGGGCAAAGATATCCCGCATTTCACCGTCATAGCGCTCCGCCCAGACATGGCCGCCGGTGGTGGCGTCTAAGAGCTGGGCATTAATGCGAACCCGGTCATTGGCCCGGCGCACGCTTCCCTCCAAAACGTAGCGGACGCCCAGGTCGCGCCCGACCTGCTCAATATCGACCGCTCGACCCTTGTAGGTAAACGAAGAATTGCGGGCGATGACAAACAGACCCGAGATTTTTGAGAGGTCGGTAATAATGTCTTCGGTGATGCCGTCGCTGAAATACTCCTGCTCCGGCTCGCCGCTCATATTCGTAAAGGGCAGTACGGCAATCGAGGGTTTGTCGGGCAGCGGCAGGCGAGGCGGGTTCCAGAAGGTCGGCGATGATAAGAGCGGATACCAGTCTTTGAGGGCAAAAGCGCCAAGACCGAGAATCACGAGGACGACCAGACCGAGGGTGATCAGCGACCCGGGTCCTGGGGGTTTTGGTTCCAGGGGGCGCAGGGCGTTGTCGAGTGCGGGTGGCACGAGGTCTGCGGCCTCCCAGCGCACCTGATAAACCTGAATGGGCGTGGCGATATTCTTCACCCGCTGCTCGCCCTGATACGTAAACACCAAGTCGAGCTTGTTTGCGATCTGTTCATGCACAGCGCCCGAGATGCAGATACCCCCGCCTTCAGCCAGGCTTTCCAGGCGGGCCGCGATGTTGACGCCCTCTCCGTAAATACGCTCATCTTCAACGACCACGTCACCAACATTAATGCCCATGCGATAGTGCATCTGTCGATTTTCCGGAAGCTCGGCGTTTCGTACGCCCAGCTCCGTCTGCACCTCAACCGCGCACCGCACCGCGTCAACCACGCTCGAAAACTCGGCCAGCAGATTATCGCCGGGGGAATCGACCACCCGGCCGGCGTGTTGCTGAATGGTCCGCGCCATCAGCTCCCGATATGCGGTCAGCGTCCGAATCGTGGCGATTTCATCATCGCCCATGAGGCGACTATAGCCTTGAACATCGGCGCTCAGGATGGCGGCGAGTTTGCGCCTGACGGCGGACGGGTCCTTCTCTGACATAAACGGTGGTCGCGTTCCGGGGTGAACTGCTCCTGCTGAACTGGCCAAAGCCCTTGCCAAGGGATAGCATAGCCGCAGACACGACTGAAGGCATCGAGGGGAACAGCATGGCAACCTATCTGATTATTGGAGCCGACCGAGGTATTGCAAACGCGCTGTGTCTGCAATTATGCGAGCGCGGAGAGAACGTGATTGCCGCCTGTTTGGGCGACTCGCCCGCCTTGGCGGCAGAGGGTGCGCGCGTCGAGACGGGCGTTGATGTGACGTCGGACTCGGCGGTCCATGCCCTGGCCCAGCGCTTGATCGGCACGCATGTAGACGTGCTTATCCATGTGGCCGGGATTTATCTGGACGACAGCCTTGAAGCCTTACCGATGGCCGATGTGCAACGTCAGATTGAGGTGAACGCGCTGGGACCGTTGCGCGTTGTCCACGCTCTCCAGTCGTGTCTCGATCACGGCGCAAAAATAGGCATTGTGACTAGCCGGATGGGCTCCATTAGCGACAACACCTCAGGCCGGCTGTACGGCTATCGCATGTCCAAAGCCGCGGCCAATATGTTGGGGGCATCGCTGGCCCAGGACCTCAAAGAGCGCGGAATCGCGGTGGCCTTACTCCACCCTGGAATGGTCAATACCCAACTGGTGCCCAATCTCCCTGAGAGCGTTCGCAGCCAACTGATTGAACCCGAGGAGGCCGCGCGCGGCCTGCTGGCCCGGATGGATGCGCTGACTCTGGAAACAACCGGAAGATTCTGGCACGCCAACGGCGAGGTGCTACCCTGGTAGGACGTTCAAACAAGGCGAATATTGAATTCCTCGCGAATCTTTTTTAACAGGACATCGAGATACCGGTCGTTATCCCAGAACGGCCACGGTCGCGCCATCTGTCGTGCTCGGATCATGACCTGGATGAGACGCGGAGCGTCTCCCAGGCCGTCCGTCCATAGCCGACTTGCCGAAAGATGTTATTGGCCTGGGGAAGTCTGAGATAGTCGAGGTATACCCCGAAGCCGAGCGAGGTGCCAAAGACGCTCCAGGTATCAGCCATGGCTTCCTGGGAGACCGAGGTGTCGCAGCCAAAGACCACATGGCAGATATCATGGGCACGGAAGAACCGTGCGGCTCGGGAAGGCAGTTCGCTTTCATCGAGGAGACCGGTAAAGCCTGCGCGGTATTCCTCCAAGCCCGCTTGGAGGGAGAGTGGCGCCTCCTGTTCCTGATAGGAGAAGGGCTGCACGGTCCCGAGTCCTTGACGCGGTCATTATACAAACGTCGCGGACACACTGCCAAACGTGGAAAAAGTGGTTTCCCAGGTATCGCCCTTCTCGATGGGCGTCGGCTTGGTCATCGAGCCGGTCATAATGCATTGGCCCGCCTCCAAAGC
>JAJDZM010000223.1 GCA_022824615.1 Candidatus Binatia bacterium
CGGCTGGACGGCCCGCTTTCGACGCTTGGCCCGCGACTATGAACGCCTGCCCGCGACCCTGGCTGGCCTCCACTTCCTGACATTCGCTATTCTGATGCGCAAACGGCTGGTGGAGGGCTTGAGCCAAAGTCCCTAACACGCTCTAGTCTCTCCCTATACCACCGCCGAGGCCCCACCGGCGATATTGATTGCTGTTCCGGTGATAAAACCGGCTTGGCCCGAAACCAGAAAGGCGACCAGAGCGCCCACTTCTCTGGCTGACCCAGACGCTTGAGCAGCACGTTTTGGGCTATTTTTTTTCGTTTGAACGCATCGAGCGTGTCCTGCATCCCCTGTTCGCCGCCGATTTCGTACCTGGTTTTGCACTCACTCCCGTGGGTTCTCTGCTGTTAGCAGTGGCTTAATGCAGATCTCGGGCGTATTCTTTCAGCAGCGCCAGGGGAATATGTTCGAGGGTGGCCTCGTGGGTAGAGGCCAGGATCACGACGGGTGCGGCCCCGGCCTCGTAGGCTTCCTTCCAGCGTAGCGCGCACAGACACCAGCAGTCGCCGGGCTGGAGTCCGGCAAAGCCAAGCTCCGGGCGGGGCGTGCTCAGGTCGTTGCCCTTTGCCTTGGAGAAGGCCAGAAATTCTTCGGTGACTTGAGTACATACGGTATGCAGACCGACATCTTCCCTGCCGGTATTGCAGCAGCCGTCTCGATAAAAACCGGTTAACGGCCGTGAACTGCACACCTCAAGTTTTTCGCCTAAGACATTTTTTGATTCGTACATAATGAAGATATCTCCCCTATGCTCCGTGCATAAACGCCTTGCTCGGTCACGTAACTATTGGGTTGGTTTCGTCGGTTTTTGCGGGGATGATTTGCCAGCATGGGAAATCGCATCGCGAACCACGATACCGAGACCGGTCAGAAAAATCGCAAAAGCAAGAATGACGAGCCATTCCATTACAAATCCTCCAGTTCATCTTTGAGCCAGCCGATTTCTTCCTTTAATTTTTCTGCTTTTGACCTGGCCCTCAGAGCCCCAATTCCCTCTTCTTCTCCTCCCTGACCAGACCCTCTTCGTTCCAGCCTCGGGCGGCATAATAGCTTTGAATCATCAGCCGTAGCTCATCCGGAGTCAGGCTCACTCCCTGAGCAACGCCGCTCGACAGTGGTTCGGTCAAGAGGCGGGGCGGCAGCCAGTCGTCCTCAGGCCGCCAGCCCTCACGCATATTAAACAGTTTCTTGAGTGTATTGATACGTTCGCCGACCTGCTTGAGGTCTGTGGCAGTATAATTCCATCCTGTCACCGCGCTCATCAGGTGGGCTGTATCGGCATAAAAATCATCAAAACACTTGCGTAAAAACTTGCACACAATCAGTGAGTCCAGAACCGCGGAGAAGTCTTCGGACGCGGCAACCAGCGCCCCGCGACCGGCATCGGCTTGCAGACGATCAACCTGACCCGAGAAATCCGCCTCATACGCTCCCGAGCGGTTATGGCAGGCTCCGCGCGGGCTGACCGCCAAACCGAGCGCCATGGTCTTGAGGCTGCGTGGCTCGTAGCCCGGCAGCTCCATACCTTTGACATGCATGGCGAAGCCTTCCGCTTCAGCCCCGATGCGGGTAGCCGCCAGCCGCGAGCCCTCGGCCAGAATCGCTCCCACTCCTTGTCTGTGGGCAATATCCGGGAGCAGGGCGAGAATCGCCTCCGCGTTGCCGAAGGACAGCCCTGTCTCACGTAGCTCGGGCCAGAGACCCTTGTCCGCGCATTCCGTCGCCCAGGCGATGGTGCCACCGGTACTAATGGTATCCAGTCCGTACCGGTCGCACAGCCGGGCGGCCCGCAGCACGGCGTCCGGCTCCTCAATGCCGCACAGCGGACCCAACGCAAAGAGGGTTTCATACTCAAGCCGTTGGGCCTCACCGTTCAGGGACCGAAAGAGGCGCTCACAGCGAATCGTGCATGCGGCGCAGCCGTGCGTCTGGCTGAAACTATTGGTGATAAAAGATTCTCCGCTGAGCGCTTCCGCCTGGGCAAACGGGGTATTCTGAAAATTATAGGTCGGCAGACTGCCCAGCCGGTCAAAGACCGCCAGGTTCGCCACCGTCCCAATTTCACGGTATTTAGCCGTCTGCGGCCCAACGCTTCGCTCGCGTAATGTGGTAGCAATTTTTTCCACCGCCCCGGTATCGGCCACCGCCACCCGACAACGACCCCGCAGAGCCACGGCCTTGAGCCGCTTGGCGCCAAACACCGCGCCAACGCCACCCCGTCCGGCGTGCCGACCCTCGTTGCTGAGAGTTGCAAACCGCACGAGATTTTCCCCGGCCCGCCCGATGGCGGCCACCCGGACCTCCGCCTCTTCCTCCGTACGAACCGCGTGCCGAATGCGTTCTTCGGTTTCCTGGGCGCTCAGTCCCGTCAGATGGCTTGCCGTGCGGAACTCGGCTCCGTCGTCCGTTATCAGGAGATAGGTGGGTTGCTCGGCCGCACCGGTAATCACCAGCGCATCGACTCCGAGCCGCTTGAGCTCCAGGGCGAAAAAACTGGAGGAGAGCGAGTCTGCAATAAAACCGGTCAGAGGCGACTTGGTGACAACCGCATACTTGGCGGTGGTGGTCAGGCCCGTTCCGACCAGCGGGGCGCTGGTGAAAATGAGTGGATTGTCGGCCGAGAACGGCTCCACGCCAGGAGGTGCGTGATCGTACAGCAGAGATGCGCCCAGACCCACACCGCCCAGCACTGCGGTCAGCCGGGACGATTCGATGTCCTGCCAGGTGTACGACTGCGTGGTGAGGTCTATACGGAGCAGACGGCCGTGGAACCCGTACATGGTTTATCCGCCCGCATCGCTTGACAAGATCAACAGGCTGTCACCCGCCCGCAGACGGGTGTGCGCGTCTCGAACAAAATCTTGCCCATTGATGTTGCAGGTATAGCCGCTCTGTAAGCTGGCGTGTCCCGCCTCATCCGCAGACAGCACCGAACCCAGGAGGGCGGGACATTCCACTCCCAAGACCGTCAGGGCATCTCCGAGGGTTGCCTCAGCCGAAAGGGTCAATGGAACACGCGAGGTACGGGCAGTCAGGCGCGCAACACCGAATAACTCCACCGTACAGGAGATGGGCACAGACAGCGTCCGCCACTGGGCCAGAGCGGCTTGATAGTCCGCCTGGGTGTTCATATTGAGGAAACTCATCCCCTCGGGGTCAAAGCGTTCGATTTCCGCTGGCGACACTTTTCGGGTTGGCACGGTGTCGTACAAATAGACCGGTCGGAGGCGCTGGGCAGCGAGCTGTTCTTGCAAATGGGGAACGACGCTTCGACGATACACGGCGTGCAGCGGCTGAAGCCGGTCTTGCCACACGGGGACGACCACATCATAGTCACGGCCGTGGTGATTGAGCTGCGAGACGAGATAGTCGATGAACGGCAACTGGAGAAAGGGCACATCGCACGACGTGACAAAGGCTGCCGTGCCGCGGATCGCTCGCAGACCGTAGTATATGCCTCCGACCGGACCCTGATAGGCCACGGCGTCGTGAACCAGCGTGACCGGCAGGGACGGCAGAGTCTGGTCCTGTGCGGCGACCACAACAATATCGGAAAAGCGTTGGGACAGACGCTGAACCAGGTGAGCGATGAGCGGCTTGCCGTCAAATGGGAGCAGCGCCTTCGGCCTCCCCATGCGCGAGCTTTTGCCTCCGCTCAGAATAACCGCCGAGAGGGCAGGGCTACGGGTTGAGTCTTGTGTATCCATGCTGTACCAAAGCGCAGTGCCAGATTAAAATCTGTTCAGAACAAAAAGGCTATCATCTCAACGATACAGGGACAATGAATTCTTCGGTCTTCCCTTATTCATCTTTTATTGTAATCAAAATGAGAATTTGCTACTTTCCATCCCCGCCTCAAAATCGACAGGGTGGATCAGGCGAAACGGCACGAGAGGAGACACATTTTTGGCTGTTAAACTGTACGTTGGTAATCTCCCCCCCATGCTCTGCTTTCCGGAGCTTGAAGACTTATTCACCCCATTTGGGAGCCTTCAGTCTGCCGAACTCATTACCGACCCTGCCACCGGCTTGTCCCGGGGGTTCGGTTTTATCGAAATGGAGACAGAAGCGTCCGCTCAGGCGGCCATCTCAGACCTGAATGGCAAAGAAGTCGATGGACAGGCCCTCACGGTCAATGAGGTCAAACCCGGCCGTGGTGGTCCCATTCCTGCCCGGGATAGCGGGCGCGGGAGACCCTCCCCGGCTGCGAACCGCCCACCCTCCCAACCCCGTCAGTCATCCGGCACGCGACTCTTTGTCGGCAACCTGCCCTATTCCGCGAAAAACGCCGACCTCGAAAAGGTCTTTGCCGAGGTCGGTACGGTCAGTTCGGTCAGCGTGGTCACTGACCGCTTCTCCGGGCAATCAAAGGGATTCGCCTTTGTTGAAATGGGCTCGAAGGAAGAGGCTGACGCGGTGATTGAAAAATTCAACGGCCAGGAAGTCCTCGGTCGGGTGCTGAAGGTCAACGCCGCGCGCCCACCGGAACGACGGCGGTTTGGCGGCGGTGGCGGCGGCCGGCGATTCTGATCGACTCTGCCCGCAGCTAGCCTTGCTCCAGATGGTAGAACACCAGACCGGTCAACAGCTTGGGATAGAAGTAGGTTGACTTCTGCGGCATGGTCTCGCCGCCTGCACAGACCTGCTGAACCTGCTCAAAGGTTGTTGAGCGCAGGAGAAAGGCGGCCTGCGCGTCTCCGGCGCTCACGCGTTGCAACGCCTCGTCAGTATCGCTCGTATACGAAACGGCCTGCTTTTGGACGGCCGGCGGCAAGCCCAGAAAACGCTCGAACAGCACATCGTGCAACACCGTGACATCAAGCGCCCGCATGGCCGCCGAGGCGGGCAGGTCCTGCGTGACCCGGTCGTCGAAGGACAACAACCAGTCGTGTTCGGCTCCGGCCATGACGCAGCCGATACGGCGCTCCGGGCCGGGCGCAGAAAGGGCGCTCAGAAACGCCTGGCGCTGGGCCGGAGCATAGCGGGTCAGTCGAAAGTCGCGTTTGAGAACGGTTTGCAGATCGGTCGGACTGGGTAGACGGGTCTGCCGGAGCAGTCGATGGGTTGGGAGGATGGTCAGGCCGCTGTCCTCGGCGCTGGTCAAATACGCCAGGACGTAATGAAAGGGCCTGTCCTCGTCCGCGCCGGTCTCTGCCGTCCGCTCGCGGCTGTATTGCAGCGCGGTTTCATAGCGGTGATGGCCGTCAGCGATAATCAGCGATTTGTCCGAGAGCTGTGCCGTAATGTCGGCAACGACCGCCGGGTTCTGAACGGGCCACAGCCGATGGGTGACACCCGCGTCATCCGCGATCTCAACCGCGGCCGGTTGGGCGAGTGCCTCCCGGAGGGTGTGTTCGAGCGACCAGCCCGCGCCAGCGTAGAGACAGAAGATCGAGCTCAGATGCGCCCGGCAGGCGCGCAGCAAGGCGAGGCGATCTTTTTTGGCCCGCTCAAAGGTACGCTCGTGCGGGCGAATGATCCCGGACTCGAAATTTTCGACCCGCAGCGCGGCAAAGATACCGGTCCGCCGCCGGGGCTGGCCGTCCTGGAGTGTGTATTCCTGGGTGTAGCAGTAGAAGCCGGGCTCCGGGTCGGGCTGCACAACCCGCTGGGACAGCCAGTCCTGAAAAGTCTGGGCCGCGGCCGTATAGGGGTCGTCCGCCTGGTTGAAGTCGAGATGGGTAGCGTTATACGGACTCTGGAGATGGAGGAGCGTTTGTTGTTGCGGACTGATCACGTCATACGGCGGGGAGACGACTTTTTTCAAATCGCCGACAACCGCCGGATTATACCGCAACGCGCGAAAGGGACGAATGTGTGCCATGGTTCTTTTGCCCCCTGCCCTTCGGGCTTCCCCCTGAAAGACGTGTGCTGCCTATTGTGTCGATTGCCCCCTACGGGCCACCCTCTCCCAGGGGGAGAGGGTCAAAAAGTCCCTCTCCCTCTGGGAGAGGGGTTGGGGTGAGGGCGAAACCGCCAAACAGGTCCATTTGCATCATACGTTAAAGAAGGGGGGCCCTTCGACTCTTTTGCCCCCTGCCCTTCGGGCTTCCCCCGTAAAGAAGGGGGGACCTTCGGCTTTAGCCTGCCAGTGCCCGCTGACCAATATCCCGCCGATAGTGCATAGCTGGCCACGAAATGCGCTGCACCGCCTGATAGGTCGTCGCAACGGCCTGACGAATATCCGTACCCGTCGCGGTCACGCCCAAAACGCGCCCGCCATTGGTGACCAGCGCGTCTGCCTGTCGTTTTGTGCCGGCATGAAAAACCGCCCCGTCCCGCCAGTCCGCAAACTGCTCCAATCCGGCAATCGCCTGGCCCTTCTCATAGCTGCCCGGATAGCCTCCGGCCGTGAGCACGACACACACCGCGGCGCGGTCATCCCAGTCGAGGCTCACCCGGTCGAGGCGTTCATCAATCACGGCCTCCATGACCTCGACCAGGTCCGACTTGAGACGCAGCATGAGCGGCTGACATTCCGGGTCGCCAAAGCGGACGTTGAACTCGAGGACCTTCGCCTGCCCCTGGTGGATCATCAGCCCGGCGTACAGGACACCTTTATACACGATATTACGTTGTCTGAGCCCCTGGACGACCGGGCTGAGGATGTCCTGCACAATCCGGTCGGTCAACGCCGGGGTGACGACCGGCGCCGGCGAATAGGCTCCCATCCCGCCGGTATTCGGCCCCCGGTCGCCGTCAAAGACCTGCTTGTGATCCTGCGAAGAAGCCAGGGGCAGAATATGGGTGCCATCCGTCAACGCCAGAAACGAGGCCTCATCGCCGCGCAGAAACTCTTCAATCACTACCTGGTCGCCGGCCGCGCCAAACTGACGCTCGCGCATAATGGTGGTGATCGCGGCCTGGGCTTCGGCCTGGGTGGCACACAACAGGACGCCTTTTCCCGCGGCCAGCCCATCGGCCTTGACCACTATCGGTGCCCCGACTTGTTCGACATAGCGGCTGGCTTCGTCCGGGTCGCGAAACACACCAAAGGCCGCGGTTGGCACACCCTGCTGCTGCATGAGTGCTTTGGTAAAGGCTTTACTGCCTTCGAGTTGGGCCGCGGCCCGGTTCGGGCCAAATACGCGCAGACCCCGTGACGCAAACAGATCGACGATCCCGAGACTCAAGGGCAACTCGGGTCCAACAACCGTCAATTCAATCTGTTCCTTTTCGGCAAAGGCGCACAGCCCATCAATATCGTCTGCGGCCAGCGCAACCAACTCGGCCTGGTCAGCAATCCCGGCGTTACCCGGTGCGCAGTAGATTTTCGAGACGCGCGGACTCTGGCGAATCTTCCACACCAGGGCGTGTTCCCGGCCGCCGCTGCCAATCACCAAGACTTTCATCACTAGTGCCGAAAATGCCGCATACCGGTGACGATCATGGCCATGCCGTGCTCGTCCGCAGCCGCAATCACATCCTTGTCCCGCAGGCTGCCGCCGGGCTGAATCGCGGCGGTTGCGCCGGCCTGGGCTACCACGTCGAGCCCGTCACGAAAGGGAAAAAACGCATCCGAGCCGACCACGCTGCCCTGGGTCTCCAGCCCCAGGTCGCGCGCCCGGGAGACGGCGATCTTGGCCGAGTCAACCCGACTCATCTGACCGGCGCCCACGCCTACGACCTGGTCGCTCGAGGTGAGCACGATGGCGTTGGACTTGACGTGTTTGCACACCCGCCAGGCAAAGGACAGGGCCTGGTACTCCGCGTCGGTCGGCTGACGCTCGGTCACCACCTCGCAGTCTCTGACATTGACTTGGCCGGTGTCGCGTTCCTGATACAGCAGGCCGCCGGCAATCGGCTTGGCCTCGTAGCGGGCCGGCTGCGCGTCCGCCCCTCCTTCTTGAGGGGGGGGTATTTCCAGTAAACGGATGTTCTGGAGGCGCTTGGACGAGGCCAGCATCTCCAGGGCCGGGGCCGCATAGCCGGGGGCCAGCACAATCTCAAGAAAGCCCTGTTCGTACAGGTTCAGGATTTCCTGCGCGGTTGCCGCATCAACCTCGCGGTTCAAACCCACAATCCCGCCGAAAATGGAAACCGGATCGCAGGCGCGCGCCTTCCGAAAGGCGTCGGCCAGAGAGTCCGTCGAGGTGGCCACGCCACACGGGTTGGTATGCTTGATGGCCACTGCGGCAGTTTCATCAAACTCCTGGAGCAGGGCAAACGCGGCATTGGCATCCACGATATTATTATACGACAGCGCCTTGCCCTGGAGCTGCTTGGCGTTGGCAATACACGCTTCCCGGACGACCGGGCTGCGGTAAAAAGCCGCGGACTGGTGCGGATTCTCTCCATAGCGGAGGTTCTGAGC
The DNA here is from genome assembly GCA_022824615.1 of Candidatus Binatia bacterium. GTDB lineage: Bacteria > Desulfobacterota > Binatia > Bin18 > Bin18 > Bin18. The sequence continues at coordinate 8,357 of JAJDZM010000223.1, forward strand.
CTTGACGTATTGCAGGTGCAGGGTTTCGCCAAAAGGCCGGCGTTCTTCTCCGTCGAGGCTGCCCAGGTAGTCGGCAATGGCCCCGTCGTAGCGGGCAGTTAACCGGAAGGCCTTCTTGGCCAGGGCGAGCTTGTGCTCGGCGGACAGGGCGCCGTCTTGTGTGAGCGCGGCCAGAACGGCCGGATAATCGTCCGGGTCCACCACGACGCCCACGTCGGCATGATTTTTGGCGGAAGCGCGCAGCAGGGACGGCCCGCCAATATCGATGTTTTCAATCGCGTCGGCAAAGCCGCAGTCCGGCTGGGCCACGGTGTGTTCAAACGGGTAGAGGTTGACCACAACCAGATCGATGGCTTTGAGGTCGTGCCGGGTCATGGCCGCAAGATGGCTGGGGTCGCCCCGGCGGTGCAGAATACCGGCGTGGATGCGGGGGTGCAGGGTCTTCACCCGGCCGTCGAGCATTTCGGGAAAGCCGGTAAAATCTTCGACCGGAGTCACTGCAAGGCAGGCGTCGGTCAGCGCTTTGGCCGTGCCGCCGGTTGAGAGAATTTCAATATCAAGCGCAGCCAGACCGCGAGCCAGATCAACAATGCCACGTTTGTCGCTCACGCTAATCAGGGCGCGGGTGACGGTAGCCATGGGACACTCCTTGGTGATAACGGATTGGAAAGATGTCCATCTGTGGATAGACAGACAGGGGAATACCAGAAGCCTCCTGGGTTGTAAAGGGAAATCCGTGGGCATATGGTAGGTCGCAATGACAGTGCGGCTCAACGGCGATGTGCGGGAGTGCCGAGAGGGCATCACGGTCGCGGCCTTAGTCGAAGAACTCGGCCTTGGAAACAAGCGGATTGCGGTTGAGGTCAACCGGGATATTATTCCCTACGACGAGTACGCCAACTGCGGATTGCAACAGGACGATGAGGTGGAAATCGTCCATTTTGTTGGCGGAGGCTGCTAGTCAGAGCGCGCAGAGATCAACACAGTGAGGACGCCATGCCAGGCCCCAAAGACCCCTTCGTACTCGCAGGCAAGGAATATCATTCCAGGCTGATTGTCGGCACGGGAAAGTATAAGGATTTTGCGGAAACCAAACAGGCGATTGAGGCCTCAGGGGCCGAGATCGTGACGGTGGCGGTCCGCCGGGTGAATATCACCGACCCCAACCAGGAGAACCTGCTCGACTATATTAACCCCAAGCACTACACCATCCTGCCCAACACCGCCGGGTGCTATAACGCCGCGGACGCGGTGCGGACCTGCCGCCTGGCCCGCGAGGCCGGGGTCGGCAAGATGGTCAAGCTGGAAGTCATTGGCGATGACAAGACCCTCTTCCCTGATATTCCGGGCACGCTTGAGGCGGCCAAAACCCTGGTTGACGAGGGCTTTATCGTCCTGCCCTATATTCATGACGATCCGATCTCCTGCCAAAAGCTCGAAGACATGGGCTGTGCCGCGGTCATGCCGCTGGCCGCCCCCATCGGCTCCGGGCTCGGCATTCGCAACCCGTATAATATCCGTATCATCCTCGAACACAGCAATGTGCCGGTAATTGTTGACGCCGGGGTGGGCACGGCCTCGGACGCCGCGGTTGCCTTGGAGATGGGCTGTGACGCGGTGCTGATGAACACCGCTATTGCCGCGGCAAAAGACCCGATCCTGATGGCCGACGCCATGCGCCAAGGGGTAGAAGCCGGGCGCAAAGCCTATCTGGCCGGACGCATGGGCAAGAAGCTGTACGCCACCGCCTCCAGCCCGCTCGACGGAATGATCGCCTAGCCAATCACCCATCCCTTGGGAGGGGTGGCCGTAGGCCGGGGTGGGTTTCCCCAGGCCGTCCGACCGATGCTCAACTTCCGCCTGTATTTCGTCACCGACCGTAAACAAACCGCCGACCGGCCCCTCACGGATGTCGTGCACGCTGCTCTCGATGGCGGGGCGCGGGCCGTTCAACTCCGGGAAAAAGACCTCGAAGGCCGCGAGTTATACGCATTAGCCGAGCAGCTTCGGGCGCTGACCCTGCGCTACCAGGCCCAATTGCTGGTCAACGACCGCCTGGACGTCGCCCTGGCGGTTGAGGCCGACGGCATCCATCTCGGACAGCACTCTTTTGCGGTCGAAGACGCCCGCCGTCTGCTGGGAGCCGGGAAACTCATCGGCGTTTCCACCCATTCCCAGCAAGAAATTACTGAGGCCCGGGGAGCCGACTTTCTCGTCTTCGGCCCGGTCTATTACACGCCCTCAAAGGTCGCCTATGGTGAACCCCAGGGGCTCGACCGCCTGCGCGCGGCAGTTGCCCACAGTACGGTGCCGGTTTTTGCGATTGGTGGCATCAAGGCCGAGCGCGTGGCTGAAGTCCTGGAGACCGGCGCGCATGGGGTTGCCATGATTTCGGCGATCAGTGCGGCGACCGACTCGGCGCAGGCCGCGCGCGAATTATTGCGGCAGCTCGACTGAGGTGCATCGGGCTTGCCCCACAGTTCGCCTCACTGGTAGAATCCCCGCTATACGCCACCCTAGCTCAGTTGGTAGAGCAACTGATTCGTAATCAGTAGGTCGTCGGTTCAAGTCCGATGGGTGGCTCTCACTAAGCCCTTGTGTCTGCAAGGGCTTTTTCTTGCTAAGCTTCTTCTTGAAGTGTTGTTCACATGCCAGGAGGAGGCTATGCCGAACGAGCAGGGAAAGACAAAATTGCGACTCGATCATTTAGCGGTCTGGGTAGAAGACATTGATAAAACGGCGACGTTCCTGACTGAGACGGTTGGCTGGAAGCGCCACCCCATGGAGGTTGATGTCAGCGCAGAAGACGAAACAACAGGCGGCATGAAAGCGGTCTTCGTTCATGGTGGTGGCTTGTGGTTGGAGTTGGTTTTACCAACATCCCCCGGACCCGGCATGGACATATTGGAAGAGGTCGGTGAGGGCGCCATTGTCGAGGTTAATTTTGAAGCGGTTGATGCGGACTATCGAAAGGTGCTTGAGGAGATGGACGCGAAAGGCATTCAGATGCTCAGCATGGACGGCTCTCCACTCAAAGATGGTGGAAGAATCCAAGAAAGCGTACGTGGGGATGCGGCGACCGCTGAGACCGGACAGCTCATTGCCTACTGGCCGGCAGACATCAGTTGTGGGACGACCATTGAAGTCTACGAGCGGCGGCTGGACGATGCGACCAACCTCTTAAACATTCGCGACGAGGCGTGGGTGAATGAAAACCCCAGGCCGCATAGTCCGCGCATTGATCGCGTGTGCATTCTTACCGAAGACCTGTCGAAGACGGCAGCATTCTATACCGAAGTCATGGGACTCAAGCGCCATCCCGCTGAATTTAGCCTTGACGGGCGCGCGAACAACCTTGGTGATATGCAATGCGCGTTTATTGAGGCTAATGGTGTTTGGGTGCAATTGGTTCAGCCGACGGCAGCCGGGTATGTGCGGGATATTCTCAAAGAAAAAGGTGATGGCTATGCCATGGAAGTGGCTGCTGAAGTGGACGATCTCGATGCGTTCTATGACCACATGGCGGCCAAGGGCATTACCATGGTCACCTGCGATGGGACTCCGCTGCCACCTGGAGCGAAGGGGCTCGCGGTCAAGCCGTCCGGTGACCGGCATCACTATTTCCCGTTGAACGAGAGTCGAGGGATACGGATTATGGTGTATGAACGTGGCCCCCGTCATACCAGTATGCTGCATCGCCGTGACGACATTTGGGCGCGCGTTTCCTAACCGGAACATTCATGCAGGTGGACAGTAAGCCTGGTAAAGACAAGGGCTTACAGAAGGATCGAAAACGGAAGTCAGGTCATGAGCGTCACACGAGGCCAAGACAATGTCTTTGAGGACCTGGGATTTGATGCAGAAGAAGCAGCCAATTTGAAAATCCGCGCCGACCTCATGCTCGACCTACGGCAATACATTCAAGACCGGGACTGGACTCAGGCTGAAGCCGCGGCCTTCTTTGGTGAGACCCAGCCCCGTATCAGTAATTTGATGAAGGGAGAGATTAGCCGGACAATCAACATATGGAACGGATTGACAGGTTTCCTTCCGCACGTCATGCTGAGGCAACCGAGGAGGACGCAGACCGATGACAGATTTTCATGTGAAACCGCTCGACGCGAGCTTTGGGGCGACCGTGACCGGACTCAAGCTGGCCGAAATTGACGAGACAACCTTCAGCCGGCTGTACGACACCTGGCTTGAGTACGCGCTGCTCATCTTCCCGGACCAGCATCTCTCCAACGACCAGCAGGTCGAATTTGCCAAACGCTTCGGTGAGCTGGAGTTTGATCTGGTGCCGATCAGCAACGTCAAAAAAGACGGCAGCATTCGCGTCGAAGACGATTCCGACGAGATGATTCAAGTGCTCAAAGGGAATATGGGCTGGCATTGTGACAGTACCTATATGCCCGTGCAGGCCAAGGGCGCGGTGTTCACGGCCCACGTCGTGCCTGCGGCGCGCGGGGAGACCGGCTGGGCGGATTTGCGCGCCGGGTATGATGCGCTCGATGACGCCATGAAAGAGAAAGTCGCCGACCTGTCGGCCTACCATTCCCTGCGCTACTCACAGAAAAAGATCGGGTTTGCAGCCAAAAAAGGCGGCGACTATAACGGCTATGGTCTGGATGTGAAGGACCCGCCGCTGAGACCCCTGATGAAAACGCATCCCGAGACCGGGCGCAAGTCCCTGCTGATCGGCCGTCATGCCTACGGCATTCCGGGAATGGACCCGGCCGAATCCGAACACTTGCTCCGGGCGCTAGTGGACCATACCTGCCGGCCGCCACGCGTCTATCATCACCGGTGGACTGCCGGCGACGCCGTGCTGTGGGATAACCGCCGCCTGCTGCACCAGGCCTGCCCCTGGGACATGACCGAAGCGCGAGTGATGTACCACGCCAGAATCGCCGGCGACCCGGCGTCCGAATTTGCCGGCCCCGGCTCTCCTACCCTGTAATATATCTCCCACCCTTCTCATCCCCTCTTGGGAGGGGTGCCGAAGGCGGGGTGGGTTCTCTACGACCCAGCACACAGCCCAACCCGCTTCAACGCCGCAAATTTTGCACCGCTCACAACGTCAGTGGGTACACTTTCTCCTGTTTCATCATCTCACTGGCGTAGTGCAGAGCTGCCTGGATGTCGGCCTCGGTGAGATGCGGGTAGTTTTGCAGGATTTGGGCGTGAGTCCAGCCTTCAGCGAGGAGTTCAACAAGGAACTCTACAGCAATCCGGGTCCCTTTAATCACCGGCTTTCCAACGAGTACCTTTGGGTCAATGGAGATACGCTCTTTCCAGTCCATAGTTCCTCTAGGGTAAGCAAGCTGCTCACGCTCCGCAAGAGAATATGAGTGAGCGAGCAGTCCCCTGAGCAGTATCGTGGGTAGAAAGGTCCGCGTCGATAGACTTATCAACGTGTTAGGTCGGGCCGGATTCTCCAGATAATCGGCGAGCGCCTCATGCAACATCGTGCAGGCTTTTTTCTCATTTCTGGCGAAGTTCCAAATAATGGCGGTAATCGTTCGCCCATTCCACAAACACAGTGTCATCCGACAGTTTGCCCCGGCTGTACCGGTCAAAGAACTCCTCCGAGTCCATCCGCTGCTGGCTCTCATAAGTGCTCAGCCGTTTTGTCACTGCTATCAACGCGTCAAGGGGTGAGGTGTATTCAATTGTTTGTTTGCGCATCATTTCACCCGATATCCTCATCCCCTCTTGGGAGAGGTGCCGCGTCAGCGGCGGGGTGGGTACTCTCCGACCCCACACCCAACCCGGCCCGCTATGCCTCCCCAACCTGTTCAAGCACGTCTTGATAGAGCGATTTGCTAATATAGGTGCCGGCTGCAATCAGCTCGTCTAGGACCGGCTTTACCGCGAGAATGCGCCCACGCTGCTTTGCTTCTTTAAGCAGGACAAGACTGCCAAAATAGTGAACGCCGAGGCGTTGCGCTTCCTTCCTGACTTCCAACTCGTCAACTAACAAGCTCCCGCCAATCTCCCTGGCGAGTGTGATGGCTTCGCGTTCTCCACTATGGAGTTTATGGGGTAAGCGATCGGCGAACGTCTGATCTCTAACGGATCGGCGCTCAATCCAGTCTGCGTGCTCCACCTCATCCGCGCCACGTTTACCAGCACCCTTAACGACAATCTCTTCGTAGACGGCTGTTGGAATAATGACAGAGCCCGTGACGGATTTGAGGAGGGCTAGACGCTCGGCGCGGGCAAATGAGAGAAGAGGACCGGCATCCGCAACAACCTGCATATAGAACGCTTAAGAAGCTCGGGGAAAGGGCTTCTGTAGTTCAGCCTTGAGTTCCTCGTGCGTTAGATCAAGAACCGAGACTTGGTATCTCGTCATCAGGTCAAACAAGTCATGGCGCGGTATCTCAAGCATCTCTGCGGCCTTGCCTTGCGATATCTGGTGCTCACGCAAGAGCTCCATAACCAGCGCCTCTTTTGCCTTAGCGGCAAACTCCTCCTGAGGGAGATGTACACACACGTCGTCCGGAACTTCCACTTCAAAGTTAAGCCGTCTCGACATGTTTCGTGCTCCTTGTCGTTTCGATGGCTATTCCCAGGCATCGTATCCTGATTCACAGGAGAGTCAAACAAGTCCAGTCTGTTCCGCGTTATACGTCCTCATTCTCTAACCACCGCGTCCATGACATGCTGCAACATCGTGCAGGCTTTTTTCTCATTTCTGGCGAAGTTCCAAATAATGGCGGTAATCGTTCGCCCATTCCACAAACACAGTGTCATCCGACAGTTTGCCCCGGTTGTACCGATCAAAGAACTCCTCCGAGTCCATCCGCTGCTGGCTCTCATAAGTACTCAGCCGTTTTGTCACTGCTATCAACGCGTCAAGGGGTGAGGGGTATTCAATTGTCTGTTTCCGCATCATTTCACCCGATATCCTCATCCCCTCTTGGGAGGGAATTATATGCCCCTTTGTTCGAGGGGGGAAAGCCTAATAGGTTAAGGAATATGAGGAGATGTCTAATATGTCACTTCGATGCGTTGATCCAACTATGAACCGTAGCGTTCTCTCATTTGACCTGTCCCCTGACGAATGGCGAACACTGGAACGGGAGAATAAGAGCATACGTCATCTCAGGATGCCGTGTTGCAATGCGCAAGTGGTCCTCAAGAAATCTCGTCGTGGGACACCATTCTTCGCCCATAAAGGGAAAGGCAACTGTGCTACTACATCAGAGACAGAGACTCATCTTCGCCTGAAACGGATGGCAGTAGAGGTTGCCCGTGCGTATGGCTGGAACGCAGAGACAGAGGTTGCTGGTACAACTCCCTCAGGGAAAACATGGAGGGCCGACGTCCTCGCAAGGAAAGGCCGACATCAGGTAGCGGTTGAAATCCAGTGGTCTTCTCAGACAGAGGAAGAAACACAACGTCGCCAAGCACGGTATGCGGAATCGGGTGTACGTTGTCTCTGGCTATTCCGCCAGAAGAGGATTCCGGTTGACCGTGACCTGCCTGCGGCCCGCATAAACGGTGACTTGGACGGAGGCTTCGTCGCTCTTGTTCCGAAGGGATATGGAGAACAAAGCGTGCCCATGCGTGAGTTTTTTGAGGCAGTATTCAACAGGCGTTTTCGCTTCGGATTACCTCTTGGATGTGTCGCACATGTGTCGATTCAAGTTGCCCCCATGTCCTGCTGGTCCTGCAACGGCCAGACACGAATCCTTACTGGTGTTGATGTTGATGTTGGACCCGATACGTATAGGCTCACCATCCCGACTTTAGGTGCACATCCTGAACATCTTGAGTTGTTCAAGATTGTTCGTCGCCATATCCCCGATGGCCTCGGTCTGGGGAACATTAAGCGGCGGTACAGCAGAACGCAGCAAAGGTCCTACCTGAGCAACGGATGCGCCCATTGTGACGCACTAAGCGGTGAGACCTTTGAGATTGACGCTTGGTACGATGAGAAACCAGTGTGTGAATTTACAGTCCACGTGGATGAACTATGGCATCGTGCTATAAGGCGAGTTATGATCTGCGGTTCGTCAAGCGACCCAGATGTGCTTGAGCATGTACTTGAAGACGAGCGTGAACTTGAGTGGGGGTGGGGAATATATTCGTTTGAGTAAGGAGGCATATAGTCCCCTTCAAGGTAGTATAATCCAGATTCAGCGTCTACGCCGGTTGTGTTAGAATGAATTGAGCTTGCTGCGGATGCTAGAAGACTGTTGGCAAGGCGTCAATTCGGCCATAGATTACCTATTGTGAATCGCAAGGAACTCCTTCAGAAGCTCAACCAAATAAAACTCTGGCGGAAGCATGGACGGCGCGCACCACATAAGCCGCTACTGGTTTTACTCGCGCTTAGTCGGATCGCTCGGGGAGAAGACCGCTTGGCTCGATACGAGCGGGACATTAAAAGTCCGCTGACGGACCTATTGAAGCGTTTCGGACCACCTCGCAAAAAGATACATCCTGAATCTCCGTTCAGCCGTCTGCCAAAAGATGGGTTATGGGAAATACCAGGCAGAGAATCATTGTCCGTCACCCAGAGCGGAGAGATAAGCCAGAAAGACCTCAGGCAACGCGCCGTGACAGGTGGTTTTCCCAAGCCAATCTACGAACTTTTCCTCTCCGATTCCGGTCTCGTGCAGCAGGTTGTCCAAGCGCTTCTCTACGAACACTTCCCCGATTCATTCCACGATGACATCCGCGCTGAGCTTGGCTTCCCTGCCGAATTTCTGGTGCGAGACTCCCTTGGCCTGCCTTACGGCTTAGAGGTGAGGAGTACTCCCGCCCGTAAGCGTGATCCAAACTTCCGCCACGCCGTCCTTTGCGCATACGAGCACTGTTGCGCTGTGTGTGGATTTGATCTCCGCCTAGAAGATGAACTCCTCGGATTAGAAGCCGCGCATATCAAGTGGCATTCGGCTGGTGGCCCGAGTAAGGTTCCGAACGGGTTGGCGCTGTGCAGCATCCATCATAAGGCGCTTGACCGGGGTGCACTCGGTTTGGCACCGATCGCCGGAGGACTCAAAGTACGCCTTTCAGCCAAAGTCTATGGTGAGAGCGATGCGACGCGGTGGTTCTGGGATTGTCACAACACGCCGCTTCGAGAGCCTATTAGTAGTGAGTTCAAGCCGGATGCCGAGTTTGTAGAATGGCATACATGCGAGGTCTTTCGTGCCCCACCGAGGAATTCGCCGAGCCGGGATGCGGGTTTTTCTTAGCCATAGCGACTGTACTCCTATGTGGACATATCTACTTACGAACTGCTGCTCAGGAGTGCTCGCAGGTCCTTCATCAACAGGAAGAGATGGTAGGGGTCGGTCGGACTTGGCTCGAATTCCATATTCTCATACCAGACACGCGCCTCATCGTCCTTGGCGTGGACAAGAAGCGCCCGGATGCCGGCAATGTCTGCGGCTTGAGCGGTCCTGAGCAGGGCATCTTTGAGGAGTGCCTTGCCCAAACCCTTTCCCTGCTCTGTCCGGTCAATTGCGAGCCGGGCGAGAAGCATCACCGGAATAGGATGCCGGGCCAATCCCCTGCCGACCCGGCCGGGCGCTTCTGCGTGCTCAACCGCGCCGACTGCCAGACTGTAATAGCCGACAACACGCTTACGGTCCCGACAAACGACGTAGGTCTGCGCGCCGCCAGCCTTTTGGTTGAGCAGGGCAAACCGCTTCAAGAAACGATCAAGCGGCTCTTTCCCGCAGTGAAAGGCGTCGAGGCGGTGGGTTTCGTTCAGCTTCTCAATCGGAGAATAGGATTCGGCTTCCGCTGTCACTCCAGCACGCTCTTTTCGGCCAGCAGTCGGGCCAAGCGAGGTTTCTCGGTGACCGGGCGGTCAAGCGCATCCTGAAATATCTGCCACTGCTCGTCGTCAAGCCGGAACAATCGTCTGTTTATCAGGGCGTCCTCGGCGGCGCTCATGCCCGCTTCAAGCAGGAATTCCGTTACGCTCTTATGCGAAGCAGTGGCCGCGCGTTGCAGTAATGCCTTCATATGCGGCGTGGTGCGGACCTCAATGCGTTCTGACTTGGCCTCGGCAATTGACATGAATCGCCTCCTGTTCGGCAGTACCCTAGCATACGGTGAATGTACGGACAACATGCCGCACTCCTCAGACACGAAGGTCGTCATCCTGATTGCTGGCAAAGTGTGAGCCAGCCTAACGCGCAGCCCTGCGCATCAGCCGGTGTCCGGCCAGACGGAGGCCGCGGGCGGCCAGGGCGACCTGCCAGCCTTCACGGGTGCCGATCAACTCGGGCTTTTCGTACAGTCCCTTTTTCTCCTCTTGGCGGGTCAGGCGGGAGAATTTTTCATACAGGGGATGGGCGGTAGAAACAAAGGTTTCTTTGCGGTGCAGAATCGGCGGATTGGTCGCATCCCGGTAGGTACGGTAGCGAATCTTGAACGTCTGCAAGGGCACGAGAAGCGAGCTGGCCAGGGCCGGGTGCGGGTCGCGCTCGAAGTCCGGGTACGAAAGATAAGAGACCTGGGGCTGGTCGCGGTGCAGCTTGATGATATTCGCGCCCTCCACCACCCCGATATACGCCCGTGCACACCCCTCAAAGGCGCGCAGGATGGGCGGGAGTTGAGGCAGGGCGGATTCGTGTACGTATAGGGCTTGGCGCGTCAGTTTGCCGACAGCGGTGCTCCGGCAGGCCTGATCGACCGCAGCTCGGTCGCCCGCGGAAAACAGCAGATCGTCGGCCAGCGCGCAGGCACGGCGATAGGACGAGAAAAACGCGCGCACGTCACGCTGTAAATCACGCGGGAGCTGGGTGAAGCGCGGACGGCCCTCAAAGCGTGAGAGCGCGACATAGAGGAGAACATCCTGCTGCCGCTCGGCCCGAATGGTATTCCACTCTTCATCGCCGGTGACGCGCCGGATGACGCCATAGGCCCGTTTGAGACTACCTAATGCCTGGCAAATGTCTTCCGCCTCGGGTAGCTCCGCGTCCTCCGGTAAGCGGCCCCGGGCCGTCAGAAATTCGATCAGCGGTTCCAGGATATCTTTATGCTGCTCGAACAGAACCTCGCTGAGACGTTGGCGCGGCACCGTGAACCGGCGGCGATAGCGCGAGGCGGCAAAAGACTGGCGTTGCTGCGGGTCCCGAAATACATAGAAAATCCCCGGTCCGGCTGGCACGCTCGAAGCGCCGAGCACAGTGTCGATCCACTCGCGTAGCTCTTGCTGTTCAAAGAATTTCTGGAAGGTCCCGCGGCGGGTAATGCCCCCGTCGGTATGGGGGGTCAGCGTATCGAGCGCCGCTTCGAGGCTGAGGCGGGCGGACACAATCAGCACTGTTCGGGCCAGTGCCCAGGCCCGGCGGAGGGCGTCGGTACGCTCGCCTGGGTTTTCGATCACGTTGACCACATAGCCCAGATTCACAATATCGGCCGGCGTTCGCTCGGTGTCCGGGAAATAGGCCGGGTCCCAGCCCTGGCAGGGAATCCGCCGATGTCTGAGATGCAGAATATCCGTGCCCCGCCCGCAGCCATAATCAAAGACGCTCGTCTCCGGGGTGATCAGGCCGTCCTCAAGCGCGAGACGGACCGGACGGGAGAGGTCGGTCCGCGTGATTGCAGTGCGATGTCGCTCAATCGTGGGCGCTGCCATCGGCTCGTCGGCTGCTCGTGCCATGGGTTGCCGAGCAGGGTTCTCCGGCTGGCCACTATAGTCCCGGTTCGGCGTGTGCTCAATATCGACCCGTGTCTCGTTGCCCAACCCCTTGCACACTTTTGCCCGGCCTGACTACAATAGTTGATTGAATTGATAATAAAAGGAGGGACTCGGAATGGCAAAAGCGAAACAAGTATTTGATGCGTTGGATGCGGCCCTGGTGCGGACCGATGCAGAAGAGTGGATTCAGAGCGGCGACGGGAATCAGTTCAAGGTGCTGCGGATCAGTAAAGAGACAGGAGCCTGGAGCGCGCTCATCAAGGCCGACAAGGGCCAGGTGAATCCGCCCCATACGCATCTGGGTGCGGCGGATTTCTACGTCATCTCCGGGGGCTTCGACTATCGAGGCGGGTCTGCGCGGGCCGGAGACTGGGTCTATGAGCCGGCCGGGGCGGTGCATGAGGCCACCTCGCATCCGGTTGATACGCTCTATCTGGCCAACGTCTACGGGCCGGTCGGCTTCCACGACGAGCACGGCAATATCGCCCATGTGCTGGACTGGCGGACGATTCAGCTAATGGTTGATGAGGCCAAAAAGAAGCGTGCCAAATCCAAGGCGAAACGGAGCACCAAAAAGCGGGCGACCGCGAAAACCGCCAAAACCACCCGAAGCCGGAGAAAAGCCGCCTAAGTAGAGAGAGAAGCAGCGAAAAACATGGCAACGTCTGCTCACGATCCGCAGCCCGTCGGTACCCAGGCAACCGATCAGTTTGACGCGATCATCATCGGGGCCGGGGTGGCCGGCCTGTATCAGTTATACCGCCTCCGGGAGTTGGGACTCTCGGTGCGGGTGTACGAGGCCGGCACGGGTGTGGGCGGGACCTGGTATTGGAACCGCTATCCGGGCGCGCGTTTCGATTCCGAGAGTTATACCTATGGGTATTCGTTCTCGGAGGAACTCTTGCAGGAATGGGACTGGAGCGAACACTTTGCCGGCCAGCCCGAGACTGAGCGCTATCTCAACCACGTGGCGGATAAGTTCGACCTCCGCCGCGACATCCGGTTCAGCACCCGGGTCAGCGCGGCAGCCTATGACGAGGCTGCGCAGTGCTGGCAGGTCCGGACCGATACCGGCGAGCGGGCACAGGCACGGTTTCTGATTACCGCCATTGGCGTCCTGTCCGCGCCATATATTCCCGACTTTGCGGGTCGTGAGAGCTTCACCGGCCCGAGCTTCCATACGGGCCAGTGGCCCAAGGAGCCCCTGGATTTCAGCGATAAGCGGGTGTGTGTCATCGGCACCGGTGCGACCGCAGTCCAACTCATCACCGAAGTCGCCAAGAACGTGGGGCAGCTGACCGTGTTCCAGCGCACACCAAATTACTGCGCACCGCTCAGGAACGGACCGATAGACCCCGAGGCCCAGCAGCAAATCAAAGCCAGCTATCCCGAGATTTTCAAACGCTGTCGGGAGACCTTTGCCGGATTCCTGCACGACTTTGATACACGCTCGGCGCTCGAAGTGTCTGAGGAAGAACGGCTGGCGCGCTACGAAGAATTGTGGGCCCAGCCCGGTTTCGCCAAATGGTTTGGCAACTTTGGCGATACCATGTCGGACCTGAAGGCCAACGCCACTATGACGGAATTCGTCCGCAATAAGATCCGCGAGCGCGTCAACGACCCGCTGGTCGCCGAAAAGCTGGTGCCCAAGGACCATCCGTGGGGAACTAAGCGCGTCCCCTTAGAGAGCGGCTATTACGAGGCGTATAATCGGGACAATGTACTCCTGGTTGACCTCAACGAGACACCGATCGAGTGCATCACCCCCACGGGCATCAAGACCAGCGACACTGAGTATGAGTGCGATGTCATCGTGTATGCCACGGGCTTCGATGCGGTTACCGGGGCGTTTAATAAGATCGATATTCGCGGGGTGGGCGGCCGGACGCTCAAGGACAAGTGGGCTGACGGGCCGCGCACCTATCTCGGCTTGCAGAGTGCCGGCTTCCCCAACCTGTTCACGGTTGTCGGCCCCCATAATGGGGCCACCTTCTGCAATATCCCGCGCTGCATCGAGCAGAATGTTGAGTGGGTGACCGATTGCCTGCGCTATATGCGCGCGCACGATTATGCCCAGATCGTCGCGACCCCGGAGGCCGAAGACGACTGGACGGCTCACGTCGATGAGGTGGCCCAAGGCACGATTCTGCTGGATACCCCCTCCTGGTTTGTGGGGGCGAATATCCCCGGCAAGAAACGGACCTTCCTGATGTATGCCGGCGGTTCCCCGGCCTATCGGAAAAAGTGCGATGAGGTTGCGGAACAGGGCTACGACGGGTTTGTGTTGGAATAAATCCGTACCCCATCAAGATATACTGCCACCGGTCGGGAGAGCGTCAGCAGATCGCGTTCGGGGTTCGCATCGAGAATGAGAAAGCTGGCGGCGTGCCCGGCGGCGAGTGTTCCCAAACCGTCCCCGAAACCCCAAAATTGGGCCGGTATCGTTGTCCCGGCAGCGAGAATGGTGTGACTGTCAAGGCCGGCCTTGCCCAAGAGTTCGAGTTCCTGGGGATTAATCCCGGGGAAGGTCGTATACCCCATGTCCGTACCGTACAGCACGCCGGCCACGCCGGCTCGCAAACGCCGCAGGTTCTCCGCCGGCTCGGCCAAATCGGGGAAGGCGGCCAGGGTGGAAATGACCGCTCGTCCGGCCCACGCCTGCACCGTCGCATCGCTGAGAGGTTCGGTTGGCGTATGCGCCAGCACATCAACTCCGGCCACCGCGGCCCGCAGTACATCAATATCGTTGAGCGCATGCGCGACAACGCGCATGCCGTATGAATGCGCCTGATCGGCAATGGCCTTCATTTCCTGATCGCTGAGTATGGAGGGGTTTTTCGGCATCGAGAGGGCTCCTCCACCTGTTGCGTCACCAACCGGCAGCTTGATCACCCGTGCTCCTGCTGCATGCAGGTGGTCCACCGCTTCTCGGGCCGCCTGTACCCCACTAATCTCCAGTCCGTAGCCATCACTGCCCCAACTCCGGGTCGGGTAGCCGGTCAGGGCGGTCACCATCGGACCGGCAAGCATTGTTCGGAGCGGCTCCAGATCTTTTGTCAGGAGCGAAATCGGCGCGGCCAGATCAACCGCCGCGGCGATACCCCCACGCGCGAGCTCAGGAGCGCTGAAGCGGTAGGCTAAATGCACGTGGCTGTCGATAAAGGCGGGCGCGATGTAGCGGCCGTTGGCGTCCACAGTGCGGAGGGTGTTGCCGGGTGCTGCCGAGGTGATCTCTTCGAGGCGGCCGGCCCGAACGACCAGCGTGGCTTTCCCGTGGCCCACAATATGCCCGCCGACCACCGCGAAGGTCGTGACGCTTTCTTCCTGAGGGGATACGCGCTCATCCGCCAAGAGCGTGGACGCCATCAACAGAGCACTCAAGGCAAGACCTAAGACTGCTGCGTACATGAGCGAAAACCTCAGCCTTTCAAGCGGACGGATGCAGGGAGCAGCGAGCGTATGGAGAGAGGTCAGCCTGCGTACGCTCGCAGAACGGGAGCCCCTATCTACGATCAATGAAGACGCGCTCTTTGGCGATCCACATGGCCGAGCGCGGAAAATCAATGAAGTGGGACTCGTCCTCGACCGCGACCTCCATGGCCCGTTTGGCTTCCGGGACGTTGGCCAGCGTGGCCAGGTCGGCCCGGTTGAACCAGGCTTCGGCATGGCCGGTGTAGGGTGGGGTGGTTGTCCCGCGGCTGGCCCGCAACTGGCCTTCCAGTTCGTCTGCGTAGTAGTGGACCTGGAAATAGCGTTGCATGCCCATGCCCTGGGCCACGCCCCGAATCACCGGGCCGTGGTTGGTCCGCCAGTAGAGCTGGGCCTGTTCGAGGCTGAGATGCTCCGGATGGCGCAGACAAAAGAAAATTTTCACCAACGGGCTGGATTCCCGCGCCACTATCTCTTCCGGTACGGGGTTGACCTGCGGGTATTCGTAGTTGAACCACAACGGCGAATGGGCCAGATCGATGAAGCGCGTCTCATCCTCGACGAGTTCTTTTGCCGCGGCCCGGCCGTCCGCGTTGTCCAGGCCCGAGGTGAGCGCCTCGCGGTTGGGCCACCACACCTCCGCCACGCCGTCATAGGGTTCCTCCATGCCGCCCCGGGCTTCCGCAAGCTGGTCGTTAATGGGGTCGTCCAGGGTGTGCACCTGGACATAGCGCAGCATGTTCAGCGCGGTGGAACTCTTTGCCACCAGGGGGCCGTGGACGTTCCGCCAGTACTCTTGGAATTCGGCCCGTGACATCTCCGGTTTACGACGCAGGACAAAGGTCAAGCGAATCATGGGATACCTCCTTTTTCTCGGTCGGAACAGCGGAGCGCCGAGGCTTCCCGTCTGATGAGCCATCCGGGCCGCCGGTGTCCAGCCGCTGTCATAGCGCGTCGAACCGGAGCCGTAAAGCGTTGGGCGCGTCCGACTCAACCCAGCAGGTCTTCATCCCGCCGGATGTAGGAGTCTCCCGCCGCCTGGACCTCGGCCTGATTATCGGGCCGGCCGTTGCTCGCCAGAATCGGCTGGTCGCCGGCGCTATCGAGATCGTTGGCAAGCACACGGGCGGTGACCGTATTCCGGCTGGTGTGACTGTGCGCCGTTCCGCCCGCTCCTTGTATGATAATGGCCGGCGACTTGCCGTTGAAAACATTTCGAGAGAGCGTCGCAACGACCCCGTTGTCCGTGGTCTCGACGTTGTCCAGGCCGGACCCGCCGACCAGACGGAGCGCGTGTGCTGTCCAGTCTGCAATTTTATTCCGGTCAATCACGACGCGACAGGTGTTATGCCGGGCCTCTCCCAGCGCCCCATGAATCGCGATACCCACCGGACTGTTGGTAATCGTATTGCCCGAAAGCAGGGCGGTGAGCTGGCCGTGCTGGGGAACCTTGTCCGCCAGGGGAATAGCGGTCAGGATGTTGATACCAAACTGTTTGTTACCCCGGAGGGTGTTGTCCGCGACGGTGAGCGACTGTCGATTGAACGATGGTCCGAAAGAGCACGAAAACAGCAGGCCGCCCCGTTCACAGTCTTCAATCGTATTGCGGAGAATCGTGGCATCAAGGGACACCGCGTCCGGTTCGGGAAAGAAACAGATAAAGGCCAGACCGTCGGCAAAGCAGCGGCGCATGATATTGTCGGTAACGAAGAGGTGGTTGCGCTGCCCGGCCCGGGCTTCGGCAAAAACATGATGACCCTGACGCGCACCCGTTCCGCGGGGCAGAGAGGGCTCGAAGCGCTCCAGTCCGTTGTCAGAGAATTCACAGCCTGTTATGACCGCTGCGGTCACCCCGCATAGGAAAATGCCGTGATCCCCGTGGTTGCTGATCGTGCACGAGCGAATCGTGACCGAGGCGGACGGAGGAACGCCAATCCCGTGTCCACCGCCCTGGGTGACGGTCACGCCACTGAGACTCGTCCCGTCTGTGAGAACGACGACCGACTGCTCCGGTTGGATCGGATGAAAGGACGGGGAGAAGTGTCCTTCTCCGTCAATAATGCATTCCTGTCTGGCAGTGCCTTGAACCCGGACGCCGGGCGGAATGATGAGGGGCAAACGCTCTCCGGTCAGAGACGGGGAGTAGTGCCCAGGCTCGACCAGGACAACATCGTCAGGCCGGGCGTGTTGGAGTGCTTCTGAGAGTGAGCGGGCATCGGCACCAGCAGCGTGAGGCGAGACAAAAATCGTCTTCATCGTTCTTCCTTACATCGTGTCAGGCGGTATGAAAAAAATGCTGAAGTACCTGAAAACATGTGGAAAAGCGTAAAAAAAGGCCCGGACGAGGCATCCGGGCCTAGGGCTCAAGACGGCGGGGTTCCCACACTCCAGACGTCTCTACGCATCCAGCACCCTAGCGAACTCCACCCCCAGGGTCAATACCTGAGGATTCACAAAAAGCACTATTTGTGTCGCATTGGTCCGGAGTTGTGGGTCGAATTTAGAACATTCTGTTATTTTGGGGCGTTTATTTTCAACAACACCATTTTAAGTTGACGAACTCCCTATTCCAAAAGGACTTTTTTTTGAAAAAACTTTTCCAAAATGCCATTTGGTTATTGACGCTTTTCTGTCGTTTTGGTAAAAAACTTCCCCAGAATGAGCTTTGCCTAGGGTTCACGGTCAGGAATGGGGTTCCCAACCAAGAATGGAAGTTGCTACAAATGAGCGCGAGGAAGTTTGCACACTTCCCCAGCGGATCTCTCAGCTTTCATACTCCGGACGCGGACGCTACTGTGAGGTAGGCAGGGTCAACCCGGAAGTTGATCCACAGGCGAGCAAATTCAGACCAAGAAAGGCCCTGTGAAGGGCCTTTCTATTTTCCAGGCAGCAATACATGGCAACCGACCCAACCGAAAAGCTTCCCAAAATCAAGGTCTCCAGCGCCTATCCGGGCGAATGGTATATCGTTGAGGTCGACGGTGGCGATGGTGGCTTATCCATGGAACTGCGTCGTCCGGTGGGCGAGGAGGACTCGGATGTCTTCCACCTCACTGTTACGACAACGGCGCGGTCATTTGATGTCAAAAGCGCACGTGATGGCGGAGAGGCACACACCCACGAAGGCGTGCATTCGACCCACCTGACCTTTACCAGCCCCCAGGCGGTCTGGCCGGATTTTGTTCGCTGTGTGCAAGCCCTTGCCAGCATCTTTGATACGCTGGCAACCACACCGCTTGACCGCGAGAAGGTCCGCGAAAATCTGCTGAAGAAAAAATAACGGGACCGAGCCGTTCGTCTCTGCCGCGTTACAAAAAGTAAACGTGCCCAGCATGATCCATGCTCATTGGAGGACACGTTCACTCTCCCTCGACCGCGTAGCCCTTTTGCGTGCGGATCACGACGTCAGGCCGCGTGCTCTCTACGCGGACACTCCGGTACTGATTGCCACCCCCCGAGGACGCATAGCCGAGACTGTACTGGAAGCGGAGTTCGCGCGAGATCGTCTGGGTCGCCGTATCAAGCACGGTTCTGCTGTTGACCACGTCACGGGTATTGAGCAGGAAGTGGCGGCCACCGGTTTCGTCACTCAGCCGCCGCAGCGTCCGTGAATCGACACGCTCATCATGCCCGCCAACGACAACGCCGAAGGGGCCGATGGTGAACCCGCTTCCACCCGGCGTGTAGCGATGGTGCGGATTGCCGATCCCAATCGTATAAATCAGCACGCCGGCCCGTTGCGAGACGGCAATCGTTTGCGCGAGGGAAGACAGGCTTGCGGTATCCATGCCGTCCGTCATCACAATCAGGGCTTTCTTGCGGTGTTTGCCCTGCCGCATCCGCCGCAGGCCGGTGAGAATCGCGTCGTACAGGGAGGTTCCGCCCCGTGGACGCAGGAGGCCGATGCCCTGGGCCAGGAGCATCCGACTATCGGTGAAGTCTTGCAACACAAACGGCTGGGCGCTGAATCCGACCAGGAAGCCCTCATCCTGCGGCTTGATCGAGTTGATAAACCGCTGCAGGGCGTGGCGGGCATGCCCAATCTTGTTCTGCATGCTGCCGCTCGAATCCACGATTAAGCCCAGGCTGACCGGTTCATTCTCGCCGGTATTGAAGTAGGTAATCTCCTGGCGCGTATCGCCTTCGTACACCACAAAATCGTCCGTTTGCAGGCCGGGCACATAACCGCCGTTCTGATCCGTTACGGTGACGGTCACGAGTTGCTTGGGCTGCGGTCGAAGGGGCTGGAGACGCGGCGGAAGACTCGCCTGCTGACTTGGCGGCGGCAGGGCGGGACGTTGGGGCTGAACGGGAATTTCGAGTACCTGCTTGCCGGTGGGAGCCGGCCGTTGGGGGGCTGGAGTGAGGGTCCGCTGCTCCACCGGCGGTGGACGTCTGCCTTGCCAGCCTTCGGTTTGCAGCGTTTTTTCCTGGCTCAGAGCCTGGGTCGCACTCAGGAGGACAAGTCCTGCCCCACACACGAGGCTAACGAAAAGAGAAGTCCGACTCATGACACGTCCGCTTATCGTCTCTGCGTTCGACCTTAAACCCTTCTCTACATGGGAACAAGAGGGAAGGGGCGGCCATCCTGCCGTGAGCCGGTCGCCTTGACCCAGGACAAGCCAGCGCTTAAGACGATCCGACGGAACGGAGAGGGCCATGATTATTACGCACAACGGGATGACCCCACAAATCGATTCCAGCGCCTATATCCAGCAGAGCGCTCAGATTATCGGCGATGTTCGGATCGGCCCGGAATCCAGCGTCTGGTTTAATGCCGTGGTCCGCGGTGATGTGTGCGCGCTCCGCATCGGGGCACGGGTCAACATCCAGGACAATACCACTATTCATGTCTTTAGCGGCGGCATCCCAACTATTCTTGGGGATGGCGTGTCGGTCGCCCATAATGTCGTCGCTCACGCCTGCACTATTGGTGATTTTACCCTGGTCGGTATGGGCGCGATTGTCCTGGACGGAGCTGAAGTGGGCAAAGAATGTCTGATTGGCGCCGGCGCGGTGGTGACCCCGCGAACGAAGATCCCGCCCCACTCGCTGGTCCTTGGCAACCCGGGCAAGGTCGTGCGTTCGCTCACCCCCGAGGAAGTGGCATCGCTCCACCGCTCGGCGAATAATTATGTCCGGTTTTCCCGTGAGTATATTGAGCAAGGCATTGCATAGCGACCGCTTCATACAGTCCATGCATACCGCGACCGGACTAGGGAGACTAAACGGAGGTGAGAACGTCTACTTCAGTCTACAGCGCGTGAGAACGAGCGCAAAAGAAAACCTCTCCTGGCGGGCAACGCTGCTTCTGTGTCACGCTCCCCACTACTCCCCTGCGTAAGAGGTGGTAAGGTAGCGGCATGCCGGACGTGTCTGCTCTCACGCTGCTCCTGAGCCTGTGCTTTCTGGCCGTCAGTATTAGCCTCGTTTATATCCTGGGCAAGGTTTTTCTTAGGGGATTCCAGGCTTCCTTTGGTGGCCTGTTTGAACGGGCAGCCTTTCGTCGTCAGAGCCTCCACTGTCAGCGCGGCGATGAACTGTTTGAACAAGGTGATTTGGCTGGAGCTGTCCGGGTATTTGGGGGCGCTTTTTTTCTCAGGCCCATTCGCCACAACTCGTTCCTACTGACCGAAGTTGGCAAATACCACACCGGCTTACTCAACCGTCTATTGACTGTTGCAGATGAATTGGACACCGGACGGCTCAGCCTGCCTGCCTTGGCGGACACGGA
This sequence comes from Candidatus Binatia bacterium, assembly GCA_022824615.1. Lineage (GTDB taxonomy): Bacteria > Desulfobacterota > Binatia > Bin18 > Bin18 > Bin18. The sequence goes on from JAJDZM010000223.1 coordinate 29,191, forward strand.
TCGTTTATTGGCCGAGCGCCTGGAAATCCAGCTCGACGCCTTCCGGGAGCGAGCCGGAGCGAGCCGACCAAGGACTGACGTAGAGCCCCGGCTCAAAGAGAATGAGCGACAGCTTCGGACCGCCATTGACCGCCTCCTGGGTGAGATTACCTCGTCCGGTGAAGAGCGCGTGGTGTACCATTAAGGTCACGCAGCAGTACGGTCTTTGTTGACAAATGCGTCGAGCCAACCGATGGTGGGCGGGGTCTGACAGCGCCGGTGTTTTGGGAGGGAGTATGTTTGACGTGAACGCCATACGCGCGGATTTTCCGGGAACAACGCAACAGGTCTATCTGAACGCCGCCGGGATTGGGTTGCCGCCGAGGTCTGCAACCCAGGCCGTCCAACGCGCGGCGACCCTGCTCGCTCAGGGGCCGGCTGAGATGGGTTACCCGGCCTATTATCAGGCGCTCGGCAAACC